>CANGCZ010000006.1 GCA_947452325.1 Comamonadaceae bacterium
ATTGGATACAACGGCAACAAGGTAAGCACAAAGAGGTTGGCATGGCAAAAGAATACAAAGACCTGGTCGTAGGCCTGGACATCGGCACCAGCAAAGTCATGGTGGTGGTAGCCGAGGTGTTGCCGGGCGCCGAACTCAAGCTCGCAGGCTTTGGCATAGCCCCCAGCACCGGCCTCAAGCGCGGCGTGGTGGTCAACATAGATGCGACAGTGCAAAGCATACAAATGGCCTTGAAGGAAGCCGAACTGATGGCCGACTGCAAGATCACCCGCGTGTACACAGGTATCACCGGCAGCCATATTCGCGGCATGAATTCGCACGGCATGGTGGCGGTCAAAGACCGTGAGGTCACCGCCGCCGATGTAGCGCGTGTGGTCGAAACCGCCAAGGCGGTGAACATCTCTAACGACCAGCGCTTGTTGCTGGTCGAACCGCAGGAATTCATCATCGACGGGCAGGATGTGAAAGAGCCCATAGGCATGAGCGGCATACGTCTGGAAGCCAAGATACACATCGTCACCGGGGCGCAAAGCGCGGCAGAAAACATCATCAAATGCGTGCGCCGTTGTGGCCTGGATGTAGAACAGTTGATGCTCAACCCGCTGGCCTCCAGTTACTCTGTGTTGACCGCCGATGAAAAAGAACTCGGTGTGGCACTGGTGGACATTGGCGCAGGCAGTACCGATGTGGCTATCTTTACCGGCGGCGCTATTCGCCATACCGCGGTGATTCCTATCGCCGGGGACTTGATCACCAGCGACATCGCCATGGCTTTGCGTACACCAACCAAGGATGCAGAGGAGATCAAGGTCGAGTCCGGCTTTGCCAAGCAATTGTTGGCTGACCCGAACGTACAGGTCGAAGTACCCGGGTTGGGTGACAGAGGCCCGCGCATGCTCAGCCGTCAGGCACTGGCCGGTGTGATCGAGCCGCGCGTCGAGGAGATTTACGCATTGGTGCAACAGGTGTTGCGCGAATCGGGATTCGAGGAAGTGCTGTCTTCCGGCATTGTGCTGACTGGCGGCAGCGCCATGATGCCGGGCATGATTGAACTCGGCGAAGACATCTTTTTGAAAGCGGTGCGCCGTGGCGTACCGCGTTACAGCAGTGCGCTCTCAGACATGGTCTCACACCCGCGTGCAGCCACCGTCATGGGCTTGCTCGAGGAAGCGCGCATGGCGCGCTTGCGAGGGTTTCGCGTGGCGCAGAAAAACGGTTCGGTCAAAACCGCCATGGGGCGTGTCAAAGACTGGTTTGTGGGGAACTTCTGACCATGCACATATCAACCCATCACGTTTTGGCAGTCGAACCCGTGCATCGCAATAAATGCCGACGATGGCGACCTTGTTTGCGAGGAGCGCCGCCCACTTGAATAACCCATTGCTTTTCATCAAACACCTATTCACGGCAACTGCACCCAACATTCGGAGAGATAAATGAAGATAGAAATGATTGAACAAAGCGACTTCAACCCAGAGACACAAATCCGTGTCATCGGTGTCGGCGGTGGCGGCGGTAACGCGGTCGAACACATGATCACCAGCGGCGTGCGCGGTGTGGAGTTCATTTGCGCCAACACCGATGCCCAAGCGCTCAAAGTCAGCTCAGCCAGCCGCGTCATTCAATTGGGCGACAGCGGCCTGGGCGCAGGCAGCAAACCCGAGCGTGGTCAGGCCGCCGCTGAAGCAGCGGTAGACAGTATTCGCGAAGTCTTGCAAGGCGCCAACATGGTGTTCATCACCGCGGGTATGGGTGGCGGCACGGGCACGGGCGCAGCCCCGGTGGTCGCGCGCGTGGCCCGTGAAATGGGCATTCTCACAGTCGGCGTGGTGACCAAGCCGTTTGACTGGGAAGGCGGTCGCCGCATGACCAACGCTGAAGCCGGTCTGGCAGAACTCGAAGCCAATGTGGATTCGCTGATCGTGGTGTTGAATGAAAAACTCCTGGAAGTGCTGGGTGACGATGTCAGCCAAGACCAGGCGTTTTCGTTCGCTAACGATGTGCTGAAAAACTCGGTCGGTGGCATTGCTGAAATCATCAATGTAGAAGCGCTGGTGAACGTCGACTTTGAAGACGTGCGTACTGTGATGAGCGAACAGGGCAAGGCCATGATGGGCACGGCCACAGCCAGCGGTCCGGATCGCGCACGCATCGCTGCTGAACAAGCCGTGGCTTGCCCCTTGCTGGAAGGCGTGGACATGACCGGCGCCAAAGGCGTACTGGTGTTGATCACTGCGGCCAAGGGCGCATTGAAGCTGGCCGAGTCGCGCGAAGCCATGAACACCATCCGGGCGTTTGCTTCTCCTGAAGCGCATGTGATTTACGGTACCGCATATGACGAAACCTTGGGCGACCAGATCCGTGTCACGGTGGTCGCCACCGGTCTGGCGCAGGCCGGACGCCGCGTCGCGCCGCCTTTGTCTGTGATACGCACCGGCACCGACAACATGGCTTACACCCAAACCGTCGAACCCTTGACAGCGCAACCGGCGACAGCCGCAGCGCCAGATGCCGGTATGAATCGCCCCGGCATGCCCGGCAGCGACATGGCCAATGTGAATGTGCCCAGCGTCTGGCGTACCAACCGCACCCAGGCGGCTGCCAAGGTAGACGCTTTGTCTTCGGGCGGCATGGACAATTACGAGATACCGGCGTTCCTGCGCAAACAAGCTGACTAAAATCGGTTTGTGCTTAAACAAAGAACGCTTCAAACCCTGACCCGAGCGGTCGGCGTCGGCTTGCACAGCGGGCAGCGTGTCGAATTGACACTGCGTCCTGCTGCGCCCGACACCGGTATCGTCTTTCGGCGCGTCGATCTGGCGCAGCCGGTAGACATACCCGTGGGTGCGCTGGCAGTCACAGATACGCGCATGGCTTCCACCATCGAAGCGCATGGCGCCAAGGTGCATACGGTTGAGCACCTCATGTCTGCGTGCTGCGGTTTAGGTCTGGACAATTTATACATAGACATCACCGCCGAAGAAGTCCCCATCCTCGATGGCTCGGCTTCTTCCTTTGTTTTCTTGCTGCAAAGCGCTGGCATTGCCTTGCAAAACGCGCCCAAGCGTTTTGTCCGTTTGTTACACGAAGTGGTGGTGCGCGAAGGCGAGGGCGACAAGGAAAAATGGGCCGGTCTGTTCCCCCACCATGGTTTCAAGCTGAGTTTTGAAATTGATTTCAAACACCCGGCAGTGGATTCCACCGGTCAGGAAGTCACGTTTGACATGGACAACGGACATTACGGCCGAGACATTGCGCGCGCCCGCACGTTCGGCTTTACCCGCGATGTAGAGCATTTGCGCTCTAACGGATTGGCCTTGGGCGGCGGTCTGGACAACGCCATTGTCATGGACGATTACAAGGTACTCAACAGCGACGGCCTGCGCTACGACGATGAGTTTGTCAAACACAAAATCCTAGACGCCATGGGCGATTTGTATTTGCTGGGCAAGCCGCTGCTGGCGCATTACCGTGCATTTCGCTCGGGCCACGCCATGAACAACCGCTTGCTGCGCGAATTGCTCAGCCGCCCCGATGCCTACGAGTTGGTGACTTTCGATGATGAAAAGCTGGCGCCTAAAGGCTTGGCGCAACCAGCACCTGCCTGGTAAACCGGGCGAAGTCGGCAACGCCGGCAAGCCAAACTAACCCCCTCGCCCGCCACGCAACATGCCGCTGGATTTGGCGCGAACCATGCCTGCATCTTTCATCAAAGCCATTCCGCGCGCCGCGTGCGCATGGGTAATGGCCAAACCGAGTGCGTCAGCGGCATCCGGGCCGGGCAGCCCGGGCAGATTCAATAAACGCTTGACCATTTCCTGTACTTGCGCTTTAGCGGCTTTGCCATGACCGGCTATGGCTTTTTTCATTTGCAAGGCGGTGTATTCGGCCACATCCAATTGTTGATGGACCAGGGCGGCCAGACAAGCGCCGCGCGCCTGGCCTAACAACAGCGTCGATTGCGGATTGACGTTGACAAATACTATTTCTAAAGCAGCACAGTCTGGACGGTAACGCTGTGCGATCTCGCTGATGCCATCAAACAGCACGCCTATGCGGGCTGCAATATCTGCGCGCGGTAAATGCGTGGTGCTGATGGTGCCGCTGGCCACATAACTGAGTTGACCGGCGTTGAAATCGACCACGCCAAAACCCGTGGTCTGCAAGCCCGGGTCTATGCCCAGCACTTTCATGGCAGCACCGCCGCGCCCATGCGTCCGAGTATGACTTGCGAGCGATCCATCAAATAAGGTGACTGCGGCAGCTTTTCAAAATATTTAGGGCGCGGCAGCATCACTGCCAGTCGCGCCGATTCCCATGCGCTGAGTTGCGCCGCAGGCTTAGAAAAATAATGCCGTGCCGCGGCTTCGGCGCCGAACACGCCTTTTCCCCATTCAACATGGTTCAAGTAAATTTCAAGAATGCGTTGTTTGCTCAAACAACTCTCCAGCGCCAGCGTGATCAGCAGTTCCTGACCTTTGCGCAAAAAATTGCGCTCGCCGGATAAAAAAAGATTCTTTGCCAGTTGCTGGGTGATGGTCGAGCCGCCCACCACTTTGGGGGCCTTGCCATTGGTGGTGGAACGGGACTGAGCTTTTTCGTTTCGCTGCCAGGCTTTTTCAATGGCCTGCCATTGCACGCCGTCGTGGCTGGCGAACACATCGTCTTCGGAAGCAATCACCGCGCGGCTCAGGCTGGTGTTGATGCGCGAGGCGGGCATCCACTCCTGACGCCAGCGCAAGCTTTGCTCGTTGTGCAGCAATTGCGTGATTTGCGAGCGCTCAAACGCGGTAGAGCCAGGGTCCACATAGCGCAACATGAAGACACGCGCCAGAAAATACAACTGCAAACCCACACCGGCGAGCAACAGCAACAGTACAAACCGACGCCATGCGTGCCAGCCAGTCAATCGTTTCACATCCAAGCCCATGTCATTGTTCCGGGTTATCGGCTTGCACCGTCTGGTTGCGCTTAAAGGTATAGCGGGAGACCATGGCCAATTGGTCGAATTCGCGTTTCATCTCGGCCGTGAACGGCCCGAATGGACCGGCGTTTTCCGCCAGCGACAGTGCCAGTTTGTCCAGTTCGGGCTGGCCTGAACTTTTCACCACTTGCGATGCAATCACCCGGCCTTGCGCATTCACCGTCAGCACCAATGTCAAGCTGCCGTAAAGCTTGCGGCCTTGCGACTGAGGAAAGTAGCGCGTGCCATGTTCTTCGATCAAACGCCGCATGTGGTCGTGGTACAGCGCATAACTGACCTCGCGCGTCGATGGGCTGACATAACGCGTGCGCGGCCTGGCATTTTGTTCGTTGATGCGTTGCTCTATCTCGGCCAGCGTGTCGAGCAACTGGCGTCGCTGTTGATCCATGGCCGCCGCTTCTGTCGATGGGGCTGATGATTGGCTGCTGTTGACACTTAGCTGCTGTTTGACTTGGGCCAGCAGCGCGCTTTGCTGTTGTTTCAACTGTCGCAGCTTGGCTGTGGCTGCATCGTCTGCCTGTCCGTTTTGTTTGCGCTCGGACAGCGGCAGCGGCGATTGGGCGCGGCCTTGGGCCACGTCGCCGCCGCCTTGCAAATTGGCTTGTGCCAAAGCCTGGGGTTTGTCAGGGGAGTCGGCATTGCTGCGCGCGTTCACCAGAATGATGTCCAGCGGCGTAGGCGTCATCAAGCGGTCAAAGCCTTGCGGATCGGCTATCCTGAAGACCAGCAGCCCGGCGTGCAACACCAGTGACACACCGATGGCGGTTTGCATGGGCGTCAAGCGTGCGTGCATGCGGACCCTGCTTTTCATCAAGCGGCAGGCACAGACCCGCCGCTGGCTGCCGGTTCATCGCCGTCAGCTGCATCGTCCAGGTCCATGGCAATGGTCAGCGGTCCGGCGCTGATTTCTTCATCCGCGTTGTCTTCTTCAGGTGCTGACGGTGCATCCAGCAGGGCAAGGAATGTCGCTGTCACGTCCAGCGCCATGCTGTCGATTTGTCCGATACGCACTCGCACCAGCGCTCCGCGCTCCAGCGGCGGCGCGGCGTGCAGGCTGAGTACCAGCGGCAGGTTGACCGCGCGCACCACCGGCATTTCGCCCGGAAAGGATTTGATGACTGTGGCGTCTAGCTCTTGCAATTGCTGTTGTTGCAGGTATTGCAGCGTCCAGTAACGCTCCATCGCACCTTGGTTGCTGTTGTAGGCTGAATAAGCGTCTTCAAACGCCGAAACGATAGACATCAGACTGGCGTCTTTGGGTTTGAAGGGCGCCACCAAGGCGGCGGTGGCACCGTTGCGCACACAGGCCACCAGTTGCCATTGATTGACCAAATCGGTGTAACGGCGCAGCGGCGAGGTGCTCCAGGCATAACAAGCCACACCAATACCTGCGTGCGGCAAAGCACGCGTGCCCATGCGCACCTTGATGCCTGGCGCCAGACTGGCCTGGCTGCGGTACAAACCGGGCACACCCAGATCCGCCAGCCACTGGCCCCAACTGCTGTTGGCCAGAATCATGGCTTCGGCCACGATCAAGTCCAGCGCCGCGCCGCGCGGACGAATACTCAGGTGCACAGGCTCGTTGCCGCGCGGGCCGTTGTCGCCGACACCGTCCACACGGAAGTTGAAATCCGGGCGGTTGAATTGCTCAGGCTTGCCGCGCACCAGTTCGCGTTTGCTTTTCAAATGCTTGGCCAAGCGGTGCATGAAGCGCAATTCTGCGCGTGGCAGTCCGGCATCCAGCGTGGTGTCTTCGTGTGCGAAGCTCGCATCACTCAGCCAGGCCTCGGTGACGATATGGTCGAGTTTGTCGTGGCGCAAATTGGCGGCGATGGGCACTTGTTCAAGGCGAGTCACTGTACTTTGCACATCCAGTGTTTCCTCGTCAAAGCTGACATACAGCGACAACGCCGGACAAGCCTTGCCCGCATCCAGCGTATAGGTTTGCACCACGCTGTCGGGCAGCATGGTGATCTTGTGGCCCGGCATGTACACCGTAGACAAACGCTGGCGCGCCAATTGGTCAATAGCGTCGCCCGGTTGCAAGGCCAGCGCGGGCGCAGCGATGTGGATGCCCAGCACCACCGTGCCGCTGCCCAGGCCTTGCACAGACAAGGCGTCGTCGATTTCAGTGGTTTGCGAATCGTCGATGGAATAGGCTTGCACCTCAGCCAGCGGCAGGTCTTGCGGCAAAGCCGGTGCTTGCAGCGGGGGAAAGCCGGTGCCCTTGGGGAAATGCTCGAACAAAAAACGCTGCCAATGAAAGTCATAAGCGCTTTGGATGGCACCGGCTTGTTGCAACAGTGTCAGTGGCGGGCGTTGGCTTTGCTTGGCGGCCAGCACCACGGCCTTGTATTCAGGCGCGTTTTTGTCCGGCTTGAACAGGATTTTGTAGAGCTGGGTTTGCACCGGCGCTGGGCATTGGCCTTCTACCAGTTGTTGCGCCCAGTTTTCAATTTGCGCTTGCAGTTGTTTTTTCTTTTCAATCGCCACCAGTGCCTGCGCGATGATGTCGGCCGGTGCTTTTTTGAACCGGCCTTTGCCGGCCCGTCGGAAATAATGCGGCGCTTCGGAAAGCTTGAGCAGACAGGCGACTTGCTCGGTCAGCGTGGCTTTGTCGCTGAAATACTCAGCCGCGAGTTCAGCGAAAGAAAATTCATCCGGCGGCGCAAACTCCCAGGCCAATTCCAGTTCTATGGTCTGAGCCAATGCGGCGGCGGCTTGCAACAACTCGGGCGGTTGGGGTTTGTCAAAACGCAGCAAAACCTGCGCGGTTTTCACTTTTACCCGCTTGCCGGATGCCAGTTCCATTTGCGCCGATGTGTCTGCCTCGGACAGCACCCGGCCACTGAGGAGTTTGCCGGCTTCTTCAAATAATGCATACATAGACACGATTGTCCCATGCACGGACAACATCCGGCTTTGCGCAGCGCTTTGATCAGGTCAACAGCACCCGGTTATCAATCAGGTTTTGCAAGGACGCGTTGGGCCCCAGGTTGGCATTTTCCAAAACAATTTTTTGAATGACAGAAGTACCGGCTCCGCTGTCTATGTTGATTTCGGCTGCACTGCTGCCGCTGGCCGGGGTGAAACTCACCCAGTCATCGAGCACAAACCCGGAGCCGTATCCCAGTGCGCTGAGCAAATCTGAAATATCAATGGTGTCGCCAGAGCTGCCGTCCCAGGCTTTGAAGTCTTTGATGGTGTCTGTGCTGAGGCTGCCTGGGCTCGCGTCACCGGTGTTCCATTTGAATATGTCGTTGTCCGGCATATTGAATAGGGTTTTAGATGCGGTCATTTCTGTCGGGTTAGACACATTGCCACTGAGGCTGGTTTGAAATTTGACGGTATAAAACACCTGAGGGCTGACCGGGTTGATGATGGCGTTACTTAACCAGCCGCTGCTCAGGGTACCGCTCAAGCTGTACACCCCGGCGACAGCATTGCCGGCGCCTCCGGCTGCAATACCGGAAAAAGCGGTTGCCAATTCCTGACCACTCATATCGCGCAATGCGGTCAGCGTCAATCCAGCGACTGACAGTGAATGGCCCGCGCTCAGCGTGTCAGTTGGCAGGAAAGCGAAGCTGGCCGACTCTGGCGTGGATGCTGTTCCGTCTGCATAAGCGTAAGCGTTTTTGCTGATGGTGTTGGTGCCGCCACGGCCCCATAAGGTGTCGTTGCCGCTGCCACCAATGATCAGGTCGTCGCCAAAGCCAGCCATGATCCAGTCGTTACCCGCGCCGCCATCGATGGTGTCGTTGCCATTGCCCATGACCTGGTTGAAGAGATCGCTGTTGGGGTTGGCCAGGTCAGGGATGACTTTGTTGTAAATGAGTGGGTCCAGACCCGCGGTGACCGTGTTGGTGTCATCCAAACCGGTCGCAGACACGCCGCCGCCGCCGCCGCCGCCATCACCTGAAGACCCGCTGTTGCCTGAAAGCCCTGTTCTGCTGTGGCCCAAGGTGCTGGCAAAGCCAGCCATGCTTTCCCCCGGGAGAATGACGCCGTTGTAGCCATCTCCGCCGCCTATGCCTGCTTTGCCGAAGGCGAGGGCATTTGTGCGGTTGTTGCCGCCGCCGCCACCGCCGCCATAGCCGCCGTTGGTGCCCACCAAGGAAGTACCGATTTGGAATGAACCTGCAAAGCCATCACCAAACAAGATGTCGTTGCCTGCGCCACCGCTGATATTGTCGGCTGCACCGCCGCCCGCGCCAGGTGCACTGCCGTTACCCAAGGTGATCACGGACCCGGCGCCACCGCCCGAACCGTCACCAAAAACAATGTCTTCATAGTCGGTGCCAGACAAGGTGTCAGCCCCGGCGCTGCCGTTGCCACCAGAGATGCCCGCGTTGCTTGACCAGGCCGCGCCGCCGCCGCCGCCGCCTGACGCATCGCCGAAGACCAACAAGCCTGAATGGAGGTTGGGGTTGGATGCAAACGCAGTGCCGGTGGCCACAAACCCGGAAGTGGTCGCCACTGACGGGCTGTCAAGCCCGGCGACGGTGTCTGTGACCTTCAAGGTGAAAGACGGCATGGCGTTTTCACTGCCGTTGTAAAAAGACACTTTGCCGCTAGTGACATCCGCCAAAGTGAAAGTGCTGATTTTGTTTTTGTAAACAAGGGGGTTGATGTTGTCCATGACATTCGATTTGAATGTCACTTGGTTGCCATTGCTGGTGTCCGAGGTCGAGTTCCACAGCCCCAGATTGCCACTCAAGTTGCCCAGCGACGTGCTAGGCGTAAGACCACTGGTTTTCCCTCTGAACAAGGCTGCTACCTGGGCTGCAGTGGCGGTTTGAGTCGCCACAAAATTCAGATTGCCCAGCGTCACCATGTCGCCGGCAGCCATGTCAAAAAAAGTGACTGTGGCTGTTTCATAAGCGCCTGCACCTTGGGTGGTGGCAATGCTGACGCCGGTTCCACTGGCCGTGATGTCAGTGACATTGGCGGCGGAGGTGGTTGAGGTGAATTTGACCGAACTGCCACTGACAGCGCCCGAGCTAAAGCCGGAGATGGGTGTCCCCGAAAACGTACCAAAGCTGCTGCTGCGTGAGCTGATGGCAGCACCACTGCTGTAGTTGGCAAACGCCGCAGCCACGTTGGCCGCTGTGGTCGCGCTGGTGGACTTGAAGGTCATACCGCCGACGGTCACGGTTTGGTTGGCAGTCAAGGCGCTAAAGCTCAGGGTACTGGATTCGGTCACAGGTTTGACGCCATCCGAGCCCACGATGTTGGAACGGTGATTGAAATAAAAATAACTGGCATTCAAATACGGGTCAGCACCCGCTGCAACGTCAAAACCAGTGCCTGCGGTGATACTGATTTTCAAATTGGCAGCCGCTGTACTGTTGTAGTTGGTGATGCCAAACATGTCTATACCAACCGTGCGGCTGGTGGCTTGATTGGCGTAAAGGTTGTTGATTTGCGGGTTGACAGCAGGCGAGTCGTACACGCTGTTGATATTGATATTCACCGGTACGCTGGTAGTCACGCCGCCGGCAGATGCCGTGACATTGAAACTCAGTTTGTTGTCATAACCTCCGTTGGCACTGCGTTGCGCCGGGTTAGGGACAGTGTTGTTGATCGCGGTATCGTTGGGAACAAATTTGTAATTACCTGCATAAGCGCCGCTGCTGGCCAGGTAAAAATCACCATAAGTGTTGCTGTATTTCAAATCGTACTTGCCGTCCATCAGCGAGATGCTGGTTGCCCCTGTGATACCCAATGTCAAATCAGCAAAGGCGGTATCCCACTTAAGCAAATTGCCTGTGACAGTTGAAAAAGTTTCGGGGGAAGTCAAAACCTCGGTGTAGTTCAGGTTTTCTCCCAAAGGGTTATTGATCACCAAATCCTTGCTGCCTTTGATCGCGTCGAATGTGACGGCAACCACAGTCGCTGCATTTTTTGAATCTCTTATTTTGATATTGAAAACCTCTTGCACTGTTTGACCTGGTGTCAATGCTTGAGTCAGCGGGTTGTTGTTGTTGAGCTGGTAACTGGCCACAATGGTGCTGTTGCCGAAACTGGCGTTGAAGATGGCTGTGCCGTAATCGCCTGTTTTACTGTAAGAGTATGTATTCACTGCATCTTGTACCCAGCCGTTATCCATCAGGTATTGGGTGTCAATCGACATGCTGTCATTGTCCGGGTCGCTCATCACATATGTGCGGCTGGCAGTGGGCATGCCATTGACAGTGGTATTCAATAAAGTGGAGTCTTCAATGATGTCTCTGGTTTGCGGCTGGCTATTGACCACGGGCGCCCTGTTACCTATGTTGACGTTGAAAGTGGTTTGCCCGGTGTTATTGCTGTACAAGGCGCCATCGCTGACTTGGTATGAAAAGGTGGCGTAGGAGGCATAGTTTGTATTTTGCGAGTAGGTGTAAGTCAACTTACCCGCTGAAATATCGGACACCGCAATCTCTTGGGTTGAGGTGATCGGATTGTTGTTAAATACCAATTGCCCGGTACCGGGTAGTTGCGTGATTTTTATTTTTTGAAACGTACCTTTGTTGATGTCTCTTTCTGTATCAGGATCCGAAAAAATAAAATCGTTGATGTTGAATACATAGGACCCTCTGCCATCAATCGAAATACTGTTGTTGCCTGTGGTCGGGCGCATATTGGCTGACAACAAAGTCATGTTGACCGCTTGTTCAGTGAATAAATTGCGCGTGGTTGCGTTGTTGCTGGCAATCACCGTGAATGCATAGTTTGATTTGGTGGTCAGGTCAGGCGCCGAGTCGTTCAATGACACCACACCGTTGCCCGCGTCTATGCTCAGATAGGCCGCATCGCCAGTGTTTTTCAGGCTGTAACTGACTTGCCGGTTCAAAGCGGATGCATCAGCGTCCGTGGTGCTGGCAGCATAAATGGCTTTGGACGTGTCACTGATGGTGTAACTGGTTGAACTGCTGCTGGTGAACACAGGGGCGCAGTCATTGACATCATTCACTGTCACTGTCACGGGTTGCTCGGTGGAGGATGCGGAGCCGTCCAGATTCAGAGTGGCAAGCACAGTGAAGTTGTAAGCCGATTTGGTTTCATAGTCCGCACTGTTTTTCAGTTGAACCACCCCTGTGAGACTGTCAATTTTGAGCGAATTGAAGTCACCGCTTGGTTTCAAGCTGTAGCTGACTTGACCTTTGGCCGCTGAGGCAGCGGCTGTGTAAATGCTTGTGCTGACGGCTGAGTTTTCATCCAAATTGCCTGAATTTCCGCTAGAAAAAACAGGGTTGAGCAAAGACACATTGATCGCCATGGCATTGGGTGAGTCGCTCCAGGCGTAACCATCACTGACTTTGAATAAAAAGTAGCTGAAGTTATTGGTGGTTACCGTGGTTTTAGGGCTGTAGCGCAAACCGTTGGTTTGCAAAGCATCAATGCTGAATTCCTGATTCACTGTGACCGGATCCCAGCTGTCATTGTTCAGGTACTCCATGCTGCCTTGGGTTGGCACAGCAGTGATTTTTATTTTTTGAAACTGGTTGTAGTTGGCATCTAGGTCGGCATCGATAAACACAAAGGCTTCTTTGTGTAAATAGTAGTAAGAGCCGTCTGCAATCAATGTGCTGTTCATGCTGCCGGGTTTTTGGTTTGGACTGCTGAGTGTCAAAGTCACAGACTGTTCTGTGGTTTGAGTCAGGTCTGAATCGGCTGCATTCGTGGCGACCACTGTGAACTGATAGGTATTTTTTGTCGATGGATCCGGCGTCTTGTTCAGACTGACTTCACCTGTACCGGCGTCTATGTGAAGCAAGCCAGCGTCATCACCCTGAATTTGTTTGAGCGAATAACTCACAAGCCTATTCGTTGCGGTGCCGTCTCTGTCCAGGGTTTTGGTTGTGTAAACCACCAGGTTGCTGATGTCACTGGTCAGCAAAGACACACTGGCCAGGCTGTTGAAAACCGGGGCATTGTCATTTTTGTCATTCACTTTGAGTGTGACGGTTTGTTCGCTGGATGGGGTGTTGGCGTCACCCGCGATGCTGGCCACCACCGTGAACGAATAATTGCTTTTGGTTTCGAAATCGGCGCTTTGTTTCAATCGAACTTCGCCTGAACTGCTGTTGATGGTGAAAAAAGCACCATCGCCTGTGCCAGGCTTGATGCTGTAGGTTTTAGTCCCTGCATTCGATGTGGCGCTGGCTTGGTAGACAACGCTTCGGACATCGGCGTTTTCATCGACGCTGGCCGTGGATAGGCTGGTGAACACCGGGGTGGCCAGTTGTTTTTCCGTGCTGCTGATCAAGGCATCCAATGGACCTGTACCGTTGTTGGCTGCCAACTGTTTGTTGAGCTGGCTGATGACTGCATCGGTTGATTTGCCCGACTCATTTTCTAGTTTGGAAATACGCTCTAAAAACTGACCCAAGGCGTTGGCATTCGAGTTGCTCTTTCCGTCGCTATTGACAGTGGTGATCACCAAGACCGCAGTGACATCGTTTTCTGTCAGTCCAAGCATTTTGCTGATGGCGCTGTTTTTGTCGGCTATCACTTTGGAGCTCACCCCAGCCTTGATCACTGGGTTGGCGTTGCTGGTGTCAATCAAATCATTGGCAGCCATTTGTGTGGCCGGATTGATATGGATAGACTTGGTCAATTGCCCCGATATGAGGGTGGAGACGGCGTAAAGAGTGCTGGTCAGGGGTTTGCTTTGGCCGGTGGCTTCATCTATGTAGTCATTGGCATTGCCTTTGCTGGCAACGCTGAGTATCAAATCGCCCACATAGATTTTTCCCAAGCTGATTTGAAACCCGCCGCTGCTGTCGACATCGGCGCTTGCCAGCCAATTGCCTTTGCTGTCATAAGCGTTGACTATCAAATCATTGCCTGGCAATACCGGACCTAAAGTCACGTTACCGCTGACTGTGCTCGATGACACAATATTGGTGCTGCCACTGCTGCTGCCTGAGCCGCCGCCTTTTCCTCCCAACGCACCCAGTGCACCCAAGGCACCCCATTGCGGTGAGATGCCGCTCAATAAGCCACCCTCTTTGGCCGCCACCGCCACCGGTGTCACACCACCGGCCACCGGTTGCGCTGCTGTCGGCGTGTCTGTTGACGCCACCGGTGTAGCGGGTGATGCAGCAGAGGGTGCGCTGTTACTGCTTGATGGTGCTGATGCGGTGGACGTGGCTGGTTCGTTTGTCGTGGCCGATTCGCTTGCCGTGGGTGACAGCGGTGCTGGCGGCTTGTCGATGGCGGGTGGCAGCACTTGCGGCTCAGGCAATGCCAGACTTTGCGCTGTGCTGGCCGTAGCGTTTTCTGTATTTTTTTTGTTCAGTTGCTGGTGTAACTCTTCAATCATTTGCTGTAACTGCGCGATGGAATCTGCAATGGCTTTGTTGGCGGCAAGCTCAGTGGATGCAGCCAAAGTCGAGACCGGTGCCGCGGCGTCGGGTGACACGCTGTTTGACATATCGGCATCTGCGACAAACGATTTCACCGCGTTGTTAACAGTGTCAGTCTGAACGGGCGAAGACGGTGTGCTTTGTACCGTGTCAAAAGTCCCTGCCAAGTCGACCTGTCCGACCAATTTCAAAAGCCGCCCGACAGTGACCTCGGTGTCTTCAAAGTTGATGGGCAGGTCGGGCTGTGTCATGGCCAGCATGGCGCCGTCTTTGAGCGTGATTTTTTTACCGCTCTTGAGAAGCAGCACAAAATCCGTGTCAAAAATTTTCACAGAGACCACGTCACTGGCCTTGAAACCGAATTTCACTGTGTTTTGAATCAGTTTTTTGCTTTTTTCCATGGTATGTGGCTTGCGTAAGAGTTGGAGGAACCGTTCAAGGCTTAGCGTTTTTTCTTGTTCACCGGCTTGGACGAAGCCGTGAATAAATTTTTGATACCAGTCCACATGCGGCGCATGGCAGAGGGTTTGTTCAATGCGTGCAAATAGATTTTGTTGAGCTCTGCGACTTGGGCGTTAAGTTGTTGTGTACGGGCGGACAGTTGCTCGAACTGCGTGCCCAGTAGCCGTGAAAATTGCAGCGCTTGTTGCTTGTTGGCCTCCTGGGCTTGCAGAGTTTCCTGGTTAACTTTCAAGAGACTCAGCAGCAATTCCTGTGTGGCCCTGTCCATGCTTTTGCGGTTGTTCACCGCGTTCACATATTCGTCTTGGGCTTTGAGCCAGATCTCTTGGGTTTGCTGGTGTTTGTCCAGCATTCTTGTCAGCATCAGTTGGTTGGTTTGCAGTTCGCTTGAAATAGACATGAACTGATCGGCTGATACGCCTGCTGCTGCGCGAACCACGGGCGTCGAAGAGGCCGGGGTGTATGCCATTTCGGTTTCACGCTCACGTATGACTTGTCGCGCGTTGAGCAATACTTGGTTGCACACTTTTCGCACTGACACCAGCATCCACTCAAGCAGCAGCGAACCCATCAAGCCATACATAGATGCCACGAATGCGGTTCCCATGCCTTCCATCGGGCGTTTGAGTTTGCGCAACATTTCGCTGAATGGAGATTGACCGCCGCTTGACGAATTCATCATGCTTGAGATGATGTCCGCCATTTCCTGCAAGCTTCCGAGCAAGCCGATGAATGTTCCCACCAAGCCCAAACCAATCAAGGCGCTGCTGATGTAGGCTGGGAAATTCAAACCCTGATGCAGCGCTTTGTCGAATTCTTCGACTTCTTTTTCTATGATTTCCTGTTGTGTTTGCGGTGCGCGTGCGTGCATGGAGCCCAACACGGTCAGCAGTGGGGAAACGCTGCGGGGTGTGCTGGATTGACGCAGCATTTCTGCTGCATCGGAGGTGTTCTTGCGTGACCAGTTCAATAAGAAATCACGCTCAGACAAGCAGCGTTGCAGAGCCAGAGTGATGGTGATCAGGCCAGCGATAAAACCTCCCGCGATCAAGTAGATGATTTGGGGGTGTGGTGACAATTGAACGGTTTGCAGCACAGCATTTTTGAACTGCACCAGCCCAAGAAAAATAATCAATGCGGCAGGCAGCAGGGTGACAAACCAGGATCTTGCGTTGAATAGGTATTTCATTTTTTGGCGAATGTTGAAGGTGAGTAGATAGCAGGGGCCAGGTACACCGTAGAGGCGTTATTGCTGGTTTCCCCTGGCAGCATGCGTACCTCTATGCGATTGGCGGAAACACCGTTTTCTAGCAATGCGTTTCGCACCGCCATCAAGCGTCTGAACAGCAATTTATTGGTGTTGGTTATCTCTTCGTCGTCCACAGCCCACACCACAATGTCATCGTGCGCTTCGGCCATTTGCGGAAGTAGGGTTTGCAGATGCGCTTTGAGCTCCTGCGACAACTGTTTACTGTGGCGAGTGAATGTCAGCGTCACAAGGTTTTGCTCACTTAATGTGGCTGAAACGGAAGCTTCAGGGGGGGACAGTGCTAAGGCGTTGCTTGCCGGCGCTTTGAGTTTGATTTGGGTAACCGGGAAGGTGGCAATCGTCTCTTCGGTGGGGAATTTCAAAGGTTTAGGCTGAACTTTGTCCTTGTCGGCAGTGTTTTTTGCTGATTCAGATTCGCTTGCATTCGCTGACTCGCGGACCTTGTCTTGCACCAGCCCCAGGCCAAAGGCCATGATGCAAAGCATGAACAAAATGTTCAACAACACGTTCATGATGGCGTCGACAAAGCCGGGCCAATAGTTGATGTTTTCCTGGTTTGAATGCATCAGTCTTCAATCAAAAACCACTGTCAGCACCACGCTGGCCTTTTCCACAGCGTTGCTGGCGTTGTGTTCGGTGTCTATCAAGGTTTCAATCGCCTCGGCTTTCACACCGGCTTGCATCAAGGCTTGCCTGACAGTGAGGTTGCGTAAATAGGCGTTCCTGAGTTGCTGTGGGTCTTCAGGGTCAGCCAGCGTGTAAATCTGCCAAATGGCGTTTTTCAGCGATGTATAGGTTGTCAGGTCTTTTTGTAAATACGCCCTCCATCCCGGATTGATTTCCATGTCAGCGGGAAATTGAATTTGAAAGCGATGGCCTTGTATGCCGTTGTTTTTTTGGTTTGACAGCAACAGCTCGAGCATTTTTTGGCCGCTGGCTGACTCGACTTGCGTGAAACCAGGCGTGGAAACCACCTCTTTTTTGCAATTGACCAGTTCTTTGCATTCGACTGCGTTGCTGTCCTGAGAAATCAGGCCTTTGTCCAATGCCTCCTGAATGACGGCGGTGGCCATGCCCAAAATGCCCATGAGCATGAGCAAAGCGATCAACAAACTGGAAATGCTGGAAACATAACCTTGCCAAACGTTGAAGCCCGGCGAGTGGTTAGTGTGTGACTTTTTCATGATGTGGCTTTGATTGTAAGTATCAAAGACCAAAAATAAGTAAGTAAATATTAACAAATTAATAATAGTTAATTAAAAAATGTTCATTTGCTCAGTTTTAAACCCTGTCTGATTTGCAGCCAAACCCACCCATAATTCAGCGCATGGCTATCAGCTTTGAAAAACCCTATGTTTTGCGCCAGTTCGTGCATGTGCTGCGTGGCTTTGACGGACAACTGACGCTGGCGGTGGCATTGCTGGCCACTGCAGGTTTGATCACCATGTTTGCCTCGGGTTATGCCAATGGCATGCGTTTCTGGGACCACGCGCGCAACCTGACGCTGGCTTTTGGCATCATGTTTGTGGTGGCGCAAATCCCGCCTCAGCGGTTGATGACGCTGGCTGTGCCTTTGTACACCGTCGGTTTGGCCTTGTTGGTGGCGGTGGCCTTGTTCGGTTTGACCAAAAACGGCGCTCGCCGCTGGCTCAATGTGGGCATCGTGATTCAACCCAGCGAAATCATGAAGATAGGCATGCCGCTGATGCTGGCATGGTGGTTTCAAAAGCGCGAAGGGCAATTGAGGCCCTTGGATTTCCTGGTCGCCACCCTGCTGTTGGCCATGCCCGTGGGCTTGATTGCCAAACAGCCTGATCTGGGGACAGCCATACTGGTGCTGGCCGCCGGTGTGTACGTGCTGTTTTTTGCCGGACTGGGCTGGAAATGGATAGTGCCGCCTCTGGTCATCGGGCTGGCGGCAGCGGTATTGCTGGTGGTGTTTGAGCCGACCTTGTGCGCGGATGACGTGGAATGGCCTCTGATGCGCGAGTACCAGCGCCAGCGGATATGTACCTTGCTCGACCCGTGGCGTGATCCTTTGGGCAAAGGTTTTCACATCATCCAAGGGATGATCGCTATCGGCTCCGGCGGATTTTTCGGCAAGGGTTTCATGCAGGGCACGCAAACCCATTTGGACTTTATCCCTGAGCGCACCACCGATTTCATTTTTGCCGCCTACGGCGAAGAATTCGGCTTGCTCGGCAATTTGTTGTTGATTGCCGGGTTTGTGTTTTTGGTGCTGCGCGGGCTGGCGATTTCGCTTGAGGGGCCCACGCTGTTTGCCCGTTTGCTGGCAGGTAGCGTGACCTTGATTTTCTTCACCTATGCTTTTGTCAACATGGGCATGGTCAGCGGCATATTGCCTGTGGTCGGCGTGCCGCTCCCGTTCATCAGTTATGGCGGCACTGCGATGGTCACTTTGGGCTTTGGCATTGGTATATTGTTGTCCGTCGCAAAAGCCAAACAACTGGTTCAATCATGAGCAAACACACGGGAATCGTAGGTGCAGGCAATATGGGCGGCGGCATGGCCAAGCGCTTGTTGAGCATGGGCTGGTCGGTGCATGTGCACGACAAGGACAGTGCCACACAGCAGGCCTGGCAGGCCGCCGGCGCGCATGGCTGCGCCAGCCCTGCCGCGGTGGCCATGGCAGCCGACACGGTGATCGTTTGCGTGATTGATGCGGTGCAGGTGCAAGAGGTGTTGGACGGACCCGATGGTCTGTTGGCCCATTTGCAAGCCGGGCAAACGGTGATCATGTGCCCGACGATGGCGCCTGAGCACACCGAGGATTTCGCCCGTCAATTGCAAGCCGTAGGCGTGCACATGGTGGACGCGCCCATGTCCGGCGGCCCGATTCGCGCAGCCAATGGCAGCATGAGTTTGATGCTGGCCGCGCCCGCCGAGGTGCTGGCGGCGCAAAACGAATTGCTCACCACCTTATCTAACCAATGTGTGTTTATCAGCCACAAAGCAGGAGACGGCACCCGGGTCAAGCTGGTCAACAACATGCTGGCCGGTATCAATCTGGTCGGTGCTTGTGAAGCCATGGTCCTGGCCGAGAAGCTGGGTCTGGACAAGGAAATCACCTTGAATCTGATCGAGCGCTCCAGTGGCCAGAACTGGATAGGTTCAGACCGCTTGCGCCGGGTTTTTGCCGGTGACACCAGTGCGGGTTCACATATGCGTTTGTTGGCTAAGGACACGCGTTTGGCCGTTGAGGCTGCACAGCAAGCCGGCTATGCAGGCTGGTTGGGTGCAGCTGCCGCAGAGGCTTTTGCCATGGCATGTGACCAAGGCATGGGCGTGATGGACGACAGCAAGATGCTGGAATTCATCCGACACAACACGCTTCTACAATGACCGCATGATTGCACACGAACCCACCCTCGAACGCCTGTCCATCGCCCAAAGCCTGTTGCTCACGCCTTACGGCCTGGACGAGAGCCATTTGACACAAGCCTTGTCGGCCATACGCGCCCACCGCATTGATGACGCTGATTTGTATTTTCAGTACACCCGCTCTGAAGGGTGGAGTCTGGAGGAAGGCATTGTCAAAACCGGTTCATTCAGTATTGACCAAGGTGTGGGCGTGCGCGCGGTCAGCGGTGAAAAAACCGCCTTTGCATACTCAGACGATATTTCCATGGCCTCCTTGATGGACGCGGCGCACACGGTGCGCAGCATTGCCGCCGCAGGCAACAACGCCAGCACCAAGGTGCCGGCCAGACGCATTGCCGGTGCGCGCAGCCTCTACCGTGACAACGACCCGATCGCCAGTTTGGACAGCACTGCCAAAGTGAATCTGCTGGAGCGGCTTGAACAGCAAGCACGTGCCAAAGACCCTCGCGTGGTGCAAGTCATGGCCGGTTTGGCCAGCGAATACGACGTGGTGCTGGTCGCGCGTGCAGACGGCACTTTGGCCGCCGATGTACGCCCCTTGGTGCGCTTGTCGCTGAATGTCATCGTCGAAGAAAAAGGCCGGCGTGAAAGCGGCTCGGCAGGCGGCGGTGGCCGTTTCGGTTTGGCGCATTTTGACGAGGCTTGCTTGACACGTTATGTGGATGAAGCCGTCAGCGCGGCCCTGACCAATTTGCAGGCGCAGGCCGCACCCGCCGGTGAAATGACCGTGGTGCTGGGCTCTGGTTGGCCTGGCATTTTGTTGCACGAAGCCATAGGCCACGGCTTGGAAGGCGACTTCAACCGCAAAGGTTCCAGCGCTTTCAGCGGCCGCATCGGGCAACGCGTGGCAGCCAAAGGCGTGACGGTGCTCGACGACGGCACGATTGCAGACCGCCGCGGTTCACTCAATGTCGATGATGAAGGCAACGCCAGTCAGCGAAACGTGTTGATTGAAGATGGCATATTGAAAGCCTACATACAAGACAGCATGAATGCGCGCTTGATGGGCGTAGCGCCCACCGGCAACGGCCGGCGCGAAAGTTACGCCCACGTACCCATGCCGCGCATGACCAATACTTATATGCTGGGCGGTGACAAACACCCGGAAGAAATCGTTGCCAGCATCAAAAAAGGTTTGTATGCCACCAATTTCGGCGGCGGTCAGGTCGACATCACTTCAGGCAAGTTCGTGTTTTCCGCCAGCCAGGCCTATTGGGTGGAAAACGGAAAAATCCAATACCCGGTCAAAGGTGCGACTTTGGTGGGCAACGGGCCGGATGCGCTGACCCGGGTCAGCATGATAGGCAACGACATGGCTTTAGACCCGGGTGTGGGCACCTGCGGCAAAGAAGGCCAAAGCGTGCCGGTCGGTGTTGGTCAACCCACTCTGCGAATCGATGGTTTGACGGTGGGCGGTACGGCCTGAGACCCGCGCCTTTGCCTGTGCTACATTTCAAACCATGAATTCAGTGCTTTTTCACTTTGCCTACTTTAATGTCTCACGCCCCACCGGCGGTCGAGAGATCTGAACGCAAACAACGCTCTGAACTCCCCAACCTACC
>CANGCZ010000007.1 GCA_947452325.1 Comamonadaceae bacterium
CACGCCCAACGCAGGACTGACTCCTGCACAATGAGAGAATCCCTTAGAACAACGCGTTACTTCATAGTTCTATTCACAGGTTTGGTCATGCAATTGCCTGCATCAAGTTGGGCGCTAGAAAAAATCACTTTATGGCCTACCGTGTTCTTTTTAAGAGGCCAGGATTTGTGTCAGTTTCAAGATGCTTTCGGCAGCAGTCGCAATGAATTGGTAACCCAATCTGTGGGGCACATGAAAGAGTTGCTGAGTTTGGGGGTATCCGCTGTCGATGCAGTGTATGCATTGGAAAAAATCGATGCACTCATAGACAAGAACAAAGAACTGGCGACCCAAGGCAACGGTATGGATATCATGCTTGAAGGGACCTTGAAAGCCTCGTTGAACGCGGTCACGCGCAATTTCAATCCGCAAAACACGCGGCTTGAATTTGCCAACCCGGGTTCTATCGGGGAACTGATCAAAAGTCTGAAAAATAAAAGACGGTTTGAGTCTGAGGACACCGTTCTGCTGTCCAAGGTAAAAGGCTTTGTCTGGGGAACTTACAGCTATTCACCCGGCTGTAAAGGAGATTTGCTGGTGACTCTGCACGTGGTATTACCCAAAGGAGAATCCGTCAGTTTTCAGGATCAGGGCAAGCCGGAAAATGTGATGGGAAAAATCGCTTTGCAAATGGTCAGGCATTTCCAGAAAACCAGTTTTCCCACCATGGTGTTGATGGAAAACAAAGTGCTGGTGCTGGTAGGCGCACCGGGCTCTTCCATCAATCAGGCGCCGAACGCCGAGATTGCCCGAGTGGCTTGCAAAATGTTCAACGCGCGCCTGCCCACCGAAGATGAATACGAATACCTGTCTATCCTGGGCGATTGGAATGGCGGCGTGTCCCTGGACCATATGTTCTGGGCGCTGGCAGACAAAAAAGTATTGTCACCGGACACCCGCAATCCTTCTCCGGTTCGTTCACATTCGGAAATTCACTACGCGGAAGTGAATTTTTATTGCGTGAAATAAACCACCGTTTGAAAGCACACGGGCTGCCATGAAATACAAAGACTATTACGCCGTGTTAGGTGTGGCGCAGGACGCCACACTGGAAGACATCAAAAAAGCCTACCGTCTGCTGGCCAAGGCACACCATCCTGATATGTCCAAAGCCAGTGGCGCCGAAGACAGATTCAAAGAAGCAGCTGAAGCTTATGCGTGTTTGAAAAACGCCGACAAACGCGCGGCTTACGACGCGCTTGGCAGAGTGCCTGAGGGTCAAGGCTTTTCGCCGCCGCCGGCCTGGAGAGAACACTTCGGCGCTAACCCGCAGCACATGGCCGACATGGACTTGGCCGATTTGCTGGCATCTTTAAATGCACGTGCAAGAGCCGGACCGGCATCGAACGCACCGCACACCGGCAAAGACCAGCAGGATTCGGTGCACATTTCGCTCTCAGACACCGTGACAGGCAGCCACATGAATTTCAGCTTGCGCGATGGCGACAAAGAAAAACACATAGAGGTCAACATCCCTGCAGGCATCAGGCAAGGCCAAAAAATCCGCTTGCGCGGCATGGGCGGCAAAGGCAGTAACGGCGGGCGTAACGGCGACATCTACCTGCATGTGGAATTGATTCCTCACCCGGTGTTCAAACCGCTGGCTGACGACTTGTACTTTGAATTGGCCGTCACACCCTGGGAGGCGGTGCTGGGTGCAGAGATTGAAATTCCCACCTTGCAAGACAGTGTGATGCTGAGTTTGCCACCCGGCACACGCAATGGTCATAAACTCAGAATCAAAGGCAAGGGATTACCGGCAGCACACCAAAGCAGAGGCGATTTGTTTGCCGTGGTCCATCTTGAAACACCATCCCAAGTGTCTGATGACGAACGCCAGCATTACCAGGCGCTGGCCGACTCTTCGACTTTTAACCCTCGAGCAACACCCCAACAGAAGGCAAGCCATAGACACACCGGCAAATAAACCCTTGACCGGCAATTCGGTCAAATTTCAATCACTCGATGAAGTAAGCAGTTTGTGCGGACTCAGCGAATTTGAGAAAGGTGCCGGGCCGTAGACAAAAGCCTGTGATCAGCACAAGCGCTGGCACTGCCTGTCTTTAAATCGCATATTGGCGTATGGCCGCCTCATTCCACACGATGCCGTTGCCGGGTTTGTCTGTCACGGTGGCATGGCCTGCTTGCACCGTGAACGGCTCGGCCAGTATGGGCTCGGCCCAATCGCTCCATTCCAACCAATCTGCCGATTCGCTGGCCCGCAGCAAGTGCGCGGACACCCTAGGGTACAAATGGCTGGACAGAGGATAACCGGCAGCGCCTGCGATGGCGGCAGACCGCATCCAGCCGGTCACGCCGCCTATGCGCATCAAGTCAGGCATGTACAAATCGGCCGCACCGGCTCTGACAGCTTTGTAAAACTCTCGCGGGCCGTATATGTTTTCACCGATTTGTACCGGCGTTTTGATTTGCGCGGCGATCTGAGCGCAACCTTCCAAATTGTCGTAGGTGATGGGTTCTTCGAACCAGTACAAATTCTGGTCGTCGAGTTGGTGCATGCGTTGCAGCACTTCGCCGTAAGTCATACCTTGGTTGAAATCGGTCATCAACAAGATTTCTTCTCCGACGGCGTCACGGACAGCGCGTATGGCGGCGATGTCATCGGCTGCGGTTTTTCTGCCCAGCCGCATTTTGATGGCCTTGAAGTCGCCCTGGGCCACCAGTTTTTTGGCCTGATTGGCGAGCTGTTCGATAGGAATCAGCCACAGGCCGTTGGTGTTGTAAGCGCGGATCTGCCCCGGTTGACCACCCAGCAAACTCACCAGGGGCAAGTGCGCTGCTTTGGCCAGCGCATCCCACACCGCCATGTCCAGTCCGGACATGGCGATCAGTGAAATGCCTTCGCGCCCTACCAAGTGAAGCATCTTCATGGCATCGCCATAAATATCCAGCGGCGCCAGCGGTTTGCCTTTGAAGTGATCGGCCAGCACCTGAATCATGCTGGTGATGGCGGGTATGGATTTGTGCAGATAAGGCTCCAAATAACTGTGACCTGTGACACCTTCGCGGGTATGCACATCGATCAAAATAAACGGCCAGTGCGTGTACTGGCCGACGTTGGACACTATAGGATTTGTCATGGGTACTGACACTGCGCGTAATTGCACGCTCTCAAAAGTCAGTTTCAAACCGGTGGGTGTAGGTGTGGTCATGCGTGTCTTTCGGTATCAAAAATAAAAGCTACACAAATCATAAATGGCGATGCTTGCAGTGGCAGAGTTGTTTGTCGCCAACCGGTCAGCCACTCTCACAATTCCAACACCAAACGCTGCCCGACCGCGCGCGAGCAACACACCATCATTTTGTGGTGTTGTACGCGTTCGTCAACGGACAGGACAACATCCCTGTGGTCCACCTCACCGGCCAGCACCCTCACCTCGCAGGAACCGCACAGACCCTCGCCGCAATCGCTTTGCACATCGATGTTGGCTGCACGCAAAGTCTCCATGACCGTGCAATTGGCTGGGACTGTGAGCAACAGACCAGAGTCTTTGAGTTCTATTTCAAAAGCATGCTCTCTCGCAGCATCGAGCACACTGGCCGCCGCCTGGAAATGCTCAAGCTTGAGCGTCACGCCTGGCAGACCGGCGCAGGCGGATTCAATCGCTTGCAACAAAGCTGTAGGGCCGCAGGCGTATACCTGCGTGCCAGCCCCAGACTCAGCAAGCAAAGCCGCATAGTCTGCACGGGTGCCTTCACTGCTCAGGTGCAGCTGCAAACGTTCGCCGTGTAAAGCTTGCAGTTCGTCTAGAAATGCCATGTGTTTGCGCGAACGGCCGCTGTAATGGAAAACGTAATCCATGCCAAGTTGCATTGCCTGGCGGGCCATGGCCAACACCGGGGTAACGCCGATGCCACCTGCCACGAACACCACTTGCTTGGCGGCTTCATCGAAACTGAAATGGTTACGCGGGCCGCGCACCTGCAACCGGTCTCCCTCGCTCAGTCGCTCGTGCAACCAAACTGAGCCACCGCGACTTTGCGGGTCTTTCAACACTGCAATGTGTAAACGCATGCGGTCTGCCGGGTCGCTGCAAAGTGAATACTGCCTGGACAAGCCGGTATCGCCGCAATCAAGATCAATGTGCGAACCCGGTGTCCAAGGCGCAAATGCCTGACCGTCTGCAGCGCTCAATGTCAACCGGACGATGTCGTGCGCCAGCGTTTGTATATGTTCGACACGCACAGCGCGACTCACGCTTTTGCGGGAGGATTCGCCGATACGTAACGCATGCCTGTGTTGCAGCAAGCCAGGGTCACGCCGCTCGGGGTTGGCGGCGGGGTCCCATTCGACCAGCAGGTGTTCCGGCCCGCGAAACGACATATTGGACAAATAACTGAAGCGCTGCGGCTGCAATTTCATGTGCGGCAGGCGCTGTGACAACTCCTGCAAAAACACTTGCAACTCCATGCGCGCCAGGTTTTTGCCCATGCACTGGTGTGCGCCGTAACCGAATGACAAATGGTCTGCGGCATTGTCACGGCGTATGTCCAGCAAATCTGCATGAGGAAAATGCTGCTCGTCGTGGTTAGCCGAAGTCATCAGCATCAAAAATTTTGAGCCAGCGGGTAATTCAAAACCGCCGACTTGCACCGGGTGCAATGCGATACGCCGCCACGAAATGATGGAGCCGGAAAAACGCAAACACTCTTCCACCGCGTTCGGAATCAACAATGGGTCAGCGACGATGTCCTGCCAAGCGCTGGGGTGTTGAAGCAGCAGTTTCAAGGCATTCGCAGTGGCGTTGGCTGTGGTCTCGTGCGCGGCCACTATGCCGGCCATCATCATGGAGTGCAAATACGAATCGGTGACCACCTCCGGGTGATCGGCTTGCATGCGTATGCCGAACTTCATCCAGCCCGGGCCGCTGGGGTCGCGTCGCATCTTCTCCAGAATACGACCGGCCAGTTGCCAGAAATTGCCGACAGCGTGAGCTACTTTCAGTTGCTCGTGTTCGTCCGGACGGCCCCAAGTGTTCACCGTATGCGCAATCGAGTACTGGCGCAGCATGGGCATGTCTTCTTCGTCCACACCTAGAAAATGCAAGGCAATGGTCAAGGTCACTTCCCACAGCATTTGCTCGACCAGATCTGCTTTGCCTTCATTGATGAAACGGTTCACATACTCGCGCGCAAGTTGTCTGACCATGGGCTCGTGCTGTTTCAATGCCTGAGGCGTGAAGGGCTCAAGCAGCAAACGGCGTCTGGCCATGTGCGCCGGTTCGTCCTCGTTAACCAAGGTTCTGCCCATGGCGTAGTTGTAAGAAGCCAGCACTTGGAGGACAGCTTCGCTGGGCGGGGTGATTTTTTCCAGCGCATTGGCCGGACTGAAATTGACATGGTCACGGAAGACGGCTTTGATGTCGTCGTAACGCGTCACCACCCAGTAGCCGAGTTGCGGGCTGAAGAACACCGGCTCTTGTTCCCGGGCCCAACGCACGTACGCTGGCGGATCCTGCAGGTAAGCCTCTTCGAACGGGTTGAACGCATTCGCCTTGGCGCTGACAGGGCAGCCATCGGTTGCATTGGCGCCGGAGAAAGCCCGGTGGTCCACGGGACAAGCGCTTGATTCAGCAGCCATGAACTCGCCTTTCATAGAGATGCTGCGAGTTTATTACGCCCTAAAATCGCTTTGACACAGACTCAAACCGCTACCGTTTGCCACTCTCCACAAGGACCTTTTATGCTCGAACGCCGCCACGCCCTTGGTCTTTTGTCTCTGGCAACCCTGGCTGTCATGGCCCCTCAGGCCCTGGCACAAAACACCGCTTACCCGTCTAAAAACATACGCTGGCTGGTGCCCTACCCGGCTGGCGGTGGTTCAGATTTTCTGGCTCGCACCATCAGTCAGCAACTCTCTGCACAATTCAAGCAGTCCATCCTGGTCGACAACAAACCGGGTGGCAATACAGCCATCGCGGCGTCTGAATTGGCACGCTCAAGCCCGGACGGCTACACCATCATGTCAGCCGACAACGGCACGCTGGTGTTCAACACCGCCTTGTACGCCAAGCTGTCTTACAACCCGGAAAAAGACTTGATGCCGGTGACGCTGATGGGCAGATTCCCCATGGTATTGGTGGTCGGTCCGGCGTCTGATGCCAAGGACGCCAAAGACTTCATTGCCAAAGCCAAAGCCAAACCCGGCAGCGTGAATTTCGGTTCTGCCGGGGCAGGTAGCCCGCACCACCTGGCCATGGAATTGCTGAAAGTACAAGCCGGTTTGTTCATGGTCCACATCCCTTACAAAGGCGCAGCGCCTGCCTTGTCCGATCTGGCCGGGGGTCAAATACCCGCCATGATGGTCGACTTGGCTGCGGGCAACGGCTTCATCAAAAGCGGCAAGATTCGCGCGCTGGCCGTGGCCCACCCGGTGCGCTTGCCGCAATTGCCTGATGTCCCTACCTTTGCTGAGCTCGGCATTAAAAATGTAGAAGCCTCTGCGCAAGTCGGCATCGTCGCGCCTGCGGGCACACCTCCCGAGGTAATCAATGCTTTGCAAAAACAAGTGGCCGAGGCCATCAACCAAACCGCTATCCGGCAAAAATTGCTTGACTTTGGGATCGAGCCGGTGGCGAATACGCCGCAGCAATATGCGGATGTGATACGCAGTGAAACAGCCATCTGGCACAAGCTGATCAAGCGGCAAGGCATTTCGCTGGATTGAACTGGCCTATGTCTGTGTTTCTGTTTCCATCGCTGCCAGCAAAAAATCCAGCAAAGCTTTGTTGCGGGAAAAATTCATGCGTTCAGGCGTGATCAAAGCCACGATGTGCGAACCGAATTTGGTCAATGGCGTCCATTCAGGCAAAACCTTGACCAAACTGCCATCCCGTAAAGCGGCATCAGACAAATAATCCGGGAGCAGCGCTATGCCCAAACCGGCAAGTGCCGCGTCAAGCACGGCCTCGGCGTTGTCCACCGCATACCGTGTGCTGACCCTGACCGGGATTTTTTCCCGCCCCCGCTCGGACTGTATGCGGTCACAACCCAGTACCCAGTTGTCGTCGCTGCTGTCACGCCGGTAATACAGACAACTGTGACCGGAAAGATCTAGAGGTGCCGTGGGTAAGCCGTGCGCTGCCAGGTAATCCGGTGATGCGGTCAACATCCAAGGCACTGAAATAATGGGCGTGTTTTTCAGTTCACCCGTGGCCGAGGCTGACCACCGAAAAGCAATGTCCATGCGCTCGGCGGCCAGATCCATGATTTTGTCCGACAGTATCAATTCGATTTCCACTGCTGGATGCAGTTTCAGAAATGGCGGTAAATGGCGCGCCAATACTCTCTGCCCCCAAGACACAGGGGCGGTCAGGCGCAAGCTGCCTGTGAGTTCGGATTTGAGTGCCCGCACACGCTCGAGACCTCCGGCGATCTCACTCAAGGCCCGCTGCGCATAAGCCAGGTAAGTTTCACCCGCAGGGGTCAACACAATTTTGCGGCTGCTGCGGCTGAACAAAATAATGCCCAGCTTCTCTTCCAACTGGGCAATGCGCTTGCTGATCAGACCTTTGCCCACACCCAAGGCATCCGCCGTTTGACTGACGCTGCGGTTCTGCGCTACCAGCACAAAAGCAGTCAGCATGTCAGTAGAAATAGGCCGTTGCTGGCGTTCAGTGGGGATCATTGTTTCCAATTTGAAGACAATCTGTTCGCATTACAACAGTTATCAGAACGGGGGTCAATCCATATACTGATTTCGCATTTATCCATAAAACCACCAAGGAGACACTATGAAGATTCATGCAGACCCCATCACGGTCAACTGTAAAAAAGTATTGGCCGGACTGGATTTGATCGGTGCCGCTTATGAACTGGTCCACGTGGACTATTTCAAAGGTGAGCAAAAAGAAAAACCTTACATCACACTCAATCCGAACGCCTCTGTGCCCGCCATGGTCGACGGCGACTTTGTGTTGTGGGAATCGAATGCGATTCTTCAATACGCCGCAGACAAAACCTGTAACCACGCGGTTTATCCCAAAGATTTGAAAACCCGGGCCGACATCAACCGCTGGTTGTTGTGGGAATCTTCCAGTTGGTTCCCCAGCTGTTATGTCTATCTCGTGGAGAACTGTGTGAAACCTTTGCTTGGCGGCGAAGCAGACCCTGCGGTGATCGCAGCCCAAGACGCGCAATTCCACAAACTGGCCTCGATTCTGGACGAGCGTTTGTCTCACCACACATGGGTTGCAGGTGACCATGTGACGATTGCGGATATCGCCCTGGCTGCCCCTATGCATTTGCACGGTTGGCAGCAACTGCCACTCGACAATCACCGGCATTTAAAGCGTTGGCTCACCACTGCGGTTGAAGGTCTCCCCTGCTGGCAGAAAACCATGGTGTACCAAGGCTTTACCACCCAGAAACCTGTCTGATAACGGATTACACGACGATGTCTTCGACCACTGTACGCGCCACGCTGAATTACTCTGTTGACAATGGCATACCGCCGGATTATTACTTTTACGATCCGGGTCCGGAGGTGAAACTCAATCCTCCTGGCACCGATGCTCATGAAGTAACTATTCATGATGCCTGGTCTCAACAGCGCAATCTCAGTGCTGACAAAGAGGGGTTCGAGCTGCACGAGTTCGACCCCTCCTTCAAAGATTTCGATCACGATGACTTGATCAAGCAGGTGTTCTACCAACAAGTGATTGATTTTGTGAAGCGGCATACAGGGGCGAAGCGCGTCGTGGTGTTTGACCACACCATACGCAAACGCCTGCCAGCCGATTTGAAAGCGCAAACCGAGGTGCAGCGCCCGGCCGTGTTGCTGGTGCACAGTGACTACACCATCAACAGCGGTCCGCAGCGCGTGCTCGACATCGTGCCAGAGGACGCAGAGGATTTGCTCAAGCGGCGTGTGGCCTTTTTCAATGTGTGGAAGCCACTTTACCGTCGGGTGGAAGAATTGCCATTGGCCATGTGCGACGCCAGCACCCACAATACCGAGGACATGCTGCGCATGGACTTGAAATACCGCGAACGCACTGGCGAAATTTATGTGATGCGCTATTCGCCCAAACACCGCTGGATGTATTTTCCTTTCATGGAACCCAACCAAGCCTTGATACTTAAAACGTATGACTCTGAAGTTGACGGACGCTGTCGCTTCATGGGGCATTCAGCCTTTGAGCATCCGGATACCGCACAAGACGCTCAAAAAAGAGAAAGCATAGAAGTCCGAACCATGGCATTTTTTTAGGCCTTGGTGTGGATACCGCCGCGCAAGCGCTGCTGAACTACCTGGAGCCGACGGGTCAGCCTTTGCATACCTACAGCTATGACCCGCCAGACGGCAGTCCTCGCTTTAACGGCAGACTCAAACAGCATTTGGTACAGGTACACAATGCGCGTCGACTGCATACAAGCAACACACTGAATGCCCACGGTTTCACCTTGGCGCATGCGCCAAGCGCGGTCACAGATTTCTGGAACCCAAACCAGGTGTGCGAAACCTACTACGCCGAGTCTGCTCGCTTGTTGATGCAATTGACCGGCGCGCGGCAAGCGCTGGTGTTTGACCATACGCTGCGCCGCCGTGCGCCACACAGACCCCAGCTTGATGGCACCGGCGGCTCTTTCAGTACAGTGCGTGAACCGGTAGGACGTGTGCATCTGGATTTCACACCCCACAGCGGTCCTGTGCGCATACGCCAGGTTTTGGGTCTGCCTGCGTACGAGCCACTTGAATTGCAGCGTTATGTGATTTACGGTATGTGGCGATGTATCAACAATGATCCGCTGGAAGATGCACCGCTGGCACTTGCTGATGGCATTAGCGTGAACAAGTCAGATCTGGTTCCTAACCGGCTGATATACCCAGACCGCATCGGAGAAACTTATGCCATCACACACCACATGTCACACCGCTGGTTTTACTTTCCGCGTCAAACCCGAGACGAAGTTGTTGTCTTCAGACATTTTTCTGGCAGTGATGTGATTGACAACACCAACACCTCAGTAGCTCACAGCGCAATAGAAGAGCCGCAGTCGTATGTCAATCCACAGCCTCGCCAAAGCATAGAGTTGCGAGTGCTCGCGGTTTTTTAAAAGCATAGCTTTAAGGCAACAAGCCGAATTGACTGTTTGCTGCTCTGGCTGATGCTGGTGCTGATTCGAACCCGCCCTTACACACGGCTTGTCAATCGGCAGCCACATGACTCAGCAGATGCGCTTTGAAAGCTTGTGCAATCGGTGCCAATTGTTTTTTGGCGGGATGCACGATATGCCAGTGCGTCATCACCGGAAAACCTTTGACATTGATGACGGCGACGCCGTGTTCCTTGGTCAGCCCATGCAACGAATGCTTTGACACCACACCTATACCTAAGCCGCCAGCCACCGCTTCCTTGATGGCCTCATTGCTGCCAAGTTCCATGCGTATGTCGGGGCGGAACTTGTGCTTTTGAAAATGCCTATCAGCTGACATGCGCGTGCCAGAGCCTTTTTCGCGCAAGATGAAACGCTTGTCTGCCAGCGCAGAAAGTGAGATGGTCTTTTGTTTGGACAAAGGATCCCTGGTAGCTGCAATGGGAACCAGTGGGTTGACCATGAACACCTCATCGGCCAGATCCATATCTACAGGCGGTTGAGACATGATGTAGAGATCGTCAAGGTTGTCTCGCATGCGTTTGACCACGCCGTCGCGGTTGAGGATTTCCAAAGAGACATCGATGTCAGGAAATTTTTTACAAAACCCGCCAATGAGTCTGGGCATGAAATATTTGGCCGTGCTGACCACCGCCACTTTGAGTTTGCCGCGCGTCAGGCCCCGGGTGGCATCGACGTTTTGCGCAAACACCTCCCAACAACCGAGCATGTCGCGCGCTGTTTTGGCCAGATCTTGTCCCGTCTGCGTCAAGTAGATTTTTTTTGAAATCACTTCGTACAAAGGCAGACCGACCGCCAGGGTGATTTCTTTCAATTGCATGGATGCGGTCGGCTGCGTCACATGCATGGCTTTGGCCGCTGCGCTGACGCTACCGGTATCTGCCAAGGCAAGAAACAGTTTGAGTTGACGAAAACTGATATGCATAGGTATTTTCCTATAGATAACCATTTAAATATCGATTTTACAAAATATGTAACCCCTCCTAGCATCACATTACAGGAGTTCAAACACATGCAAAATCTACTTGATCCAGCCATACTGTTTTTTGTCTTTGGTGCGATTGCCGGTACGCTGAAATCCAATCTGGAAATCCCGCCTGCCATTTCACGCTTTTTATCGCTTTACCTGTTGATGGCCTTGGGCTTGAAAGGTGGATTTGCCCTGTCTCGCTCAGGCTTGACGCAGGAGGTTGCTGCCAGTTTGGCTTGCGCTGTTGCATTGGCCATCATCGTTCCCATCATTGGTTACTTGTTGCTCAAACGCTTTTTAAATAGTTTTGATGCCGCTGCTGTGGCCGCCACCTACGGCTCTGTCAGTGCAGTGACTTTTGTGACCGCCGTGCAATACCTTGACAACCACGGCATCGCCTATGGCGGCCACATGGCCGCAGCCATGGCATTGATGGAATCACCCGCCATCATCATGGCGGTGCTGCTGGCCAACACCCTCAGACAACAATCATTGGCCTCAGTTGCTATGCAAGCGGGTGCAGGTGCTGCAGTGCTGACAGTCAACCCCAAGCACCACCCAGCGCCACTCAAAAAAATCCTGCATGAATCTTTTACCGACGGAGCACAACTGCTGTTGCTCGGAGCCATGCTGGTCGGACTGTTGTCAGGCGAAGCCGGCAAAACAGCCATGCAACCTTATTCGGGCGATTTGTTCAAAGGCATGCTGGCTTTTTTCCTGTTGGACATGGGATTGATGACCGCACGCAATGCCAATCAACTCAAAGGGATGTCTCTGGGATTGTTGTTTTATGCAGTGACCGCGCCTTTGCTTCATGCAGGTCTGGCCTTGTGCCTGGCGTTGCTGGCGGGCCTGGGTCGGGGCGATGCCACCTTGTTGATGGTGCTGGCCGCCAGTGCTTCTTACATCGCGGTACCAGCCGTGTTGCGCACAGCGCTCCCGGAAGCCAAACCCTCGCTTTATTTCGGCATGTCGCTGGGCATTACCTTTCCTTTGAATCTTTTGATCGGAATTCCCTTGTATGCAAGTGTGGCTGAGCAGTATTTTTTATAAGGAGCCAATATGATGATTGACTACAAAAAGAGAAAGATTTCATTGCTGACCAACCACGGCAAAGAGCGGATCATTGCCCCTGTATTAGAACGCACGCTAGGCTGTCAGGTTGAGCGACTGCAGGACTGTGACACCAATCAGTTCGGCAGTTTTGATCGCTTGACGCCAAGGGCTGGTACACAGTTACAAACCGCAAGAAGAAAAGCGCAATTCGCCATCGACTTCAGCTCTCATACCGCCGGTATCGCCAGTGAAGGGGCATTCACTGTCGACCCGTTTTCCGGATTCATGCCATGGAACATTGAAATGGTTTTGTTCCTGGATGACTTACACGGCCTTGAAGTGGTTGGCACAGCACAAGGCAGCGGGATGAACTTGAGTAAATCGGTCAGAGACTTTGACAGTCTGATGGAATTTGCTGTTGATGCCGGTTTTCCCTCACATCACTTGATGCTCAGATCGCAAAACGCCAGCGATCCAAGGGTGATCAAGGGGATTCAGGACACAGATACTTTGAAATCGGCATTCATTCACGCCTTGATGGAGTCAAGTAATGGCAAAGTCTTTGTGGAAAACGATTTGCGCGCCTATTGCAACCCCACCCGCCGCTTGATGATTGAACAGGCCACAGAAGACCTCTCGCGCAAACTCTTGTCATTGTGCCCTGCATGTCAAATGCCAGGGTTCTGGAAAATCAAGTCAGAGCCTGATCTGACCTTCAGCGCAGGCAACTCACCTGCCCGCGAATTTGCATATGAAATCTGGCAATGTCAGCATTGTCAATGCACCAACCGTCAGGCGACATCTCAAACACCGGAGACTGACTCCAGAGTATGTGACAACAGCAATCCATAAGTGGCTCTATCATCTGCTGCTGCATTTCACATCACTCAGGAACCACAGATGATTCGCTATCTCAAGCGCGGCAAAGACGCTCAAACCAAATCCGACGCAGACGCCAAGGTGCGCGCCACGGTGGAATCCATTATTCAGGCCATAGAGTCACGCGGCGATGAAGCGGTGCGCGAATTCAGCCGCCAATTCGACAACTGGGACCCCGCCGATTTCCGCCTCTCGCAGCAACAGATCGAGGCTGCCGTCAAATCGCTTTCGGCGCGCGAGATTGAAGACATACGCTTTGCCCAAACCCAGATCCGGGGATTCGCCCAGATTCAACGCGACAGCATGAAGGACGTGGAAGTTGAAACCTTGCCCGGCGTGGTGCTCGGTCATCGGCATATCCCGGTCAGTTCGGTGGGCTGCTATGTGCCCGGCGGTAAATACCCCATGATTGCGTCTGCCCACATGAGTGTGCTGACCGCCAAAGTGGCTGGAGTCAAGCGCATTGTGTCTACCGCGCCTGCATTTCAAGGCGCACCGCACCCGGCCATCGTCACCGCCATGCATTTCGCCGGTGCCGATGAAATCCTGACTCTTGGCGGCGTGCAAGCAGTCGCCGCCATGGCCATTGGTACCGCATCCATAGGCCAGGTTGACATGCTGGTCGGCCCGGGCAATATGTACGTGGCCGAAGCCAAGCGGCAGTTGTATGGCCGCGTGGGTATTGATTTGTTTGCCGGCCCTACCGAAACCCTGGTGATTGCAGATGAAACCGTAGACGGTGAAATCTGCGCCGTCGATCTCTTGGGTCAGGCCGAACACGGTCCGACATCGCCTTCGGTGCTGCTGACCAACAGCGAAAAGCTGGCCAAAGACACCATGGCTGAAATCGCGCGCCAACTCACCCTGTTGCCGACCGCCGCCATTGCGGCGCAAAGCTGGGCCGAATTTGGTGAAGTCATCGTCTGCGACACCTACGAGGAAATGTTGGACAAAGCCAATGAAATCGCCTCTGAACACGTGCAAATCATGACCGCCAAAGACGCTTGGTTCGAAGCACATATGCAAAACTACGGCGCGCTGTTTGTCGGCCCGCGCACCAATGTGTCTTTTGGCGACAAGGTCATAGGCACTAATCACACTCTGCCGACCAACAAAGCGGCCCGCTATACCGGCGGTTTGTGGGTAGGCAAGTTTTTAAAAACCTGTACCTACCAGCGTGTGCTGAGCGACGAGGCCAGTGCGTTGATCGGCGAATACTGTTCGCGTCTGTGTCACATGGAAAATTTCGCTGGTCACGGCGAACAAGCCAACATCCGCGTCAGACGCTACGGCAACCACGCCGAGGTGCCGTGGTACCAACCGGTACCGGCTGCCAGCGACGCATAAAAAAGCGCTATCAATCGGACTTGATGCCAGCGGCTTTCACAATGTGAGCGTAACGGGCCAAGTCTTTTTTGATCTCGTCGCCGAATTTTTGCGTACTGCCCGGCGTGGCGTAGATGCCGAAAGTCTTGAGCTTTTCCTTGACCTCGGCGTCTGTCAAAACAGCATTGAGTTCGGCGTTCAATCGCTCAAGCACTGCGCGCGGGGTTTTGACTGGCGCCATCAGCCCCACCCAGGAATTGATATCGACTTCGGGCACACCGCTTTCCATGAAGGTCGGCACCTGCGGCAAACTGCTGATGCGCTGCATACCGGTGATGGCCAGCGCATTCACTCGCCCTGATTTGATATGTTGCACCGCACCGGCCACTGCGACAAAACCCAGCGGAATATTGCCGCCCAGCACATCCACCAAGGCTTGACCGCCACCCTTGTAAGCCATGTGCGTCAGGTTAGCGCCGGTTTTTTGCTTAAAGAGTTCACCGGCCACATGGGCTGTACCGCCGCTGCCCGACGTACCGTAAAACATTCCCCCAGTCTGCGATTTGGACAAGGTGATTAATTCTTTGAGGTTTTTGGCGTTCACCCCGGGATGGGCCACCAGCACCAGCACCGCGTCGCCGATTTTTCCCACTGGCGCGAAATCGTTCACCGTGTCAAACGGCACTTTTTCAAACACATGTGGATTAATCACCATGGTGCCGTCAAAAGCCAACAACAAGGTGTGACCGTCAGGTTCGGCCAATGCCACCGCCTGGGTGCCGATGTTGCCCGAAGCACCGGCCTTGTTCTCTACCGTCACCTGCTGGCCGAGACGGCGTGTCAATTGATCGGCGATCACTCGTGCACTGGTGTCAGCCACACCGCCAGGCGCAAACGGCACGATCAGGCGCACCGGCTTGGACGGGTACGCCACCTGAGCACAAAGCGGTGTGCAAGCAACAAAGCACAGCCAACACAATGCACGCAGGCGCTGGTGAAAATTCATCACTCGTAACCCGGTGGCGCTTGAAAAGCAGCGAATTCTTTTTCCAGCCGCTTGGCCATGTCTATGCACAACAAGTCGCCGTATTGCGGACCAATGATTTGCACGCCACAGGGCAACCCGTCTTGGGTCAGACCAGCCGGGGCCACGGTGGATGGCAAATAAGCCATGCCCGAATACCCGGCCCAGAACAATTGCGTGGTGGTCGGTTGCGGTTGGCCGTTCACATCCAACATACGTTCCCAGCGTTCACCTTTTTGGTTGTGCGCAAACGCGGTTGTCGTGGCCGTGGGGCACAACAGGAAATCGTAGTCTTTGAAAAATGCTTCCCATTTCAATTGCATGCGGTAACGCTGCTCGTGCAACAGCAACCACTCGTGATGCGACAGCGCACAACCGCGCAGCATCCATGCCTCGTAGTCGTCACGCTTGGGGTCTAAATCGGCGGCGCGTTGTTGAATACTTCGAAACTGCGTTGCAGACAGATTGCGTGCAGTCGCAGCGCGCAACAGCAAAATGAAAGTCTTGTGCGCCTCATGCAAATCAATGTCAGGCCTGGCACTGTCGCTGACCTTGGCTCCGGCTTGGCGCAGAAAATCCGCTACGGCTTGTATGCGTTGTTGAACCGCCTGATCCACGGGCGCGGTGGTTGCGGTTGTCAGCACCGCCACTTTGAACTCTTTCCAATGCTTCTTCACCGGCTTTTTCAAATGGACGCGCCAGCCGCGCGCATGCACATCGTCGCCGCCGGCCATGATGCCCAGCGCTATTTCCAAGTCACGCGCGCTGCGCGCCAGTGGCCCGGCCACACCGATATCGTCAGGCGACAAAAACGACGGTAGCGCATGGCCTTCGATGGAACACAAACCGTAAGTAGGTTTGTGGCCGTAAACACCGCAGTAATGCGCCGGGTCGCGAATGGAAGCACCTATGTCACTGCCTGTTTCCAGCGCAGTCAAACCGGCGGCCAACGCTGCGGCAGAACCACCGGATGAACCGCCAGGCACTTTGGACACATCCCAAGGGTTGTTGGTGGTGCCGTAAACAGGGTTGAAAGTCTGCCAGTCAGCCAGCATGGCTGGCACATTGGTTTTGCCGAAGATGATGGCGCCAGCTGCGCGGTAACGCTTGACCGCGTCGGCGTCGGCGACGGGCACATACTGCTTCATGTCCAACCGTCCCCAGGTACTGGGCAAGCCGCTCATGTCGAAAGACTCTTTGATGGTCATGGGCAGGCCGTGCAAGGGACCGCTGCTTTCGCCGCGCAGTGTCATGAGGTCGGCGGCGCGTGCCTGCTTTTTGGCACGATCAATATCAAAAACGACGATGGCATTGAGCGCCGGATTGAAACGCTCAACGCGTTTGAGGTAGGCATTGAGCAACTCCAGGCTGCCGATTTTTTGCTGACGGATGGCAGCGGCCAGTTTGTGTGCCGGTGCAAATGGATGGAAGCTCATGAGATTAGCCTTTACTCAAACTGTTTGACCGGTGACTAGGGTTTGGCGGGCGGCGGTGTTTCCAGACCACCCAGGTAAAAACGGTTGTGTGTCGGTGAAATCACCAGTTCGTTGATGCAAGCGCGCGCGGGCATTTGTGCGAGAAACAAAATCGCCCGGCCCATGTCTTCGGTTTGCACCATGCGCTCGCGGGTTTCTTTGGTGGGCGGCACCGGACGTTTTTCCATGATGGGTGTGGCGACCTCGCCGGGCAGCAAGGAAGTGGCGCGTATGCCGTGCGCACACTCTTCCATGTTGATGGATTCGCTCAGCGCCAGCACCGCGCGCTTGGTGGCGTTATAGGCAGGGCCGGTGAGCTTGGAGGCGTACAAACCTGCCCAGGAAGACACATTGACAATCAAACCACCGGTTTGTGCACGCATGGCGGGCAGCACAGCGTGCACGCAATAAAACAAGCCATTCAGATTGATATTGACCACATCATCCCAGGCGTCGGTGGTCAACACATCAAAGTTGCGCTTGGTCGCGTTGATACCTGCGCTGTTGACCAATATGTCTATGCGACCGTGCGCGGCCAGAATTTGCTGCGCCACGGCTTTGACTGCATGCTTGTCTGCCACATCCAGCAACACCGATTCAGCGCTGCCCAGCGCCTGCAACTGTGCCAGCGCAGCCGCGTTGGTGGCTATGTTGCGCCCGCTGATGACCACGTGCGCCCCGGCCTTGACCAGTTCGATGGCCCCGGCCAGGCCAATACCACTGCCACCGCCGGTGATCCAGGCCACCTGCCCTTTGAGTGAGTCTTGCATCTGTGTCTCCTTGTTGTTGTAAGCGCAGTCAGGCTGCTCGCAGAGCTATGTTAAGTCCTGCAAGGAAAACACCAAGCCCTGAAAGGCGAAAGCGGGTGGCTCAGCGTATGCCGTGTCTGAGGTACAGCGGATCAGCCATGCCCGCCTCTGCAAAACCCTTGGCGCGCAGAATGCAGGAATCACAAGCTTGGCATGGCTTGCCGTCCGGCCCGGGGTCATAGCAGCTGCTGGTATCGGCGTAATTCACACCCAGGCGCATGCCCTCCAAAATGATTTGCGCCTTGGACAGGCTGATCAGCGGCGAATGGATTTTCAGTTTTTGTGCACCTTCGACGCCTGCTTTGGTGGCCAGATTGGCCATGGCTTCATAAGCGGCTATGTATTCGGGTCGGCAATCCGGGTAACCGGAGTAATCCAAAGCATTGACACCTATGAAGATATCTGTCGCACCCAGGGTCTCTGCCCAGGCCAAGGCAAAACTTAAAAACACCGTGTTTCTGGCCGGTACATAGGTGACCGGTATGCCTTGTGCCATGTGTTGGGTCGAGCGGCCTTTGGGTACGGCGATATCGGCAGTCAAGGCGGATCCACCGAATTCGCGCAAGTCAATGTGGGCCACCACGTGCTTGACAGCGTGCAATGAGCGGGCAAGCTCCTCGGCGGCCCGCAGTTCATGCGCGTGCCGCTGGCCGTATTGAAAACTCAAGGCATATGGGGCGAAGCCTTGCTCAATGGCCATGGCCAGCACCGTGGTTGAATCCAAGCCTCCGCTGAGCAGAACCACTGCATTAGGCCTTTTGGCAAGACTGTCATTCATACGAAAACCTGTTTGGCAAACATGAATTCAGTTTAGCTTGAGGCAGGGCATCAGTATGAAAAGTGCATAAGCTCACTGGTTGCAACGCAGGCTGATGAAAACAGCCGAACTCGCTGACTCAGCAGGTTCGGCTGTGGATACAAGTGTCTGAATTAAAAAAATTCTGCGCTACAGGCACAAAGGCTATAGCTGGTGTTTTTTATTCTGGACGGGGATCAAAATAACGGATAACCGGCGCAGCTGCAGCGTAAGGTGTCAGCGCTTCAACCAGACCCGTGTCAATACGCCATTTCAAATATTTTTCGTAATGTTCTTTTGTCTTCCATTTTTCAACGATGAAGACGGTGTCTTGAGACTGTTCAATGTAAACAGTCAATTCAATGAAACCATCGTAATTGCGTGTCGCAGAAAAGGCCGGCCCAAAAACTTCTGAACACAGCGCTTGCGCTTTGCCAGGCTGGGTTTTCAATTCGACCGACACCATGGTGAAACTGCCCTTGGTTTGGGCCTGAACGGCGCCGGATGCGGCGAAAAAAACCATACCAGCGCCCACCGCTGATGCTTCGCGAAAGAAGTCTCGCTTGGAAAGTTCAACTGGCGATTTGTTTTCACATTGAGAATTTTGACTCATATTGCCTCCATTTTTTTACCGGGATTGGTTATTTATTTTACCTAAATTATTACAAGATGGCCGTAATTTTTATAATTTTTCATAATTAATAATTACTTAAGCAAAAGTGTTTTGTACATGAGCTAAGCAGGGTCAGAAAATCAAAGCTGACAGGAAGAAACATATGAACAATAAAACAGTTGCCCACCAATGGGCTATTTGAACAAGCAAATTGCTGTCAACAGCCTGATTACTTGGAATAGAAAATATAGTCGTTACTCAACCGGCCTTCGGGCGCCTGCACTTGCAATAAGTGCATTCCAGGAGGTGGCAGACTTGCTAGAGTGATATTCACCTTGTCACCCTCTTTCACATTCACCATACCTTCCGCCCTTTTACCGTCCACAAATATATGCGCATCGTCCGTGAAATGACGACCGCTGACGGTCATGGATTTTTGAGTTGAAGAAACAATGGGGAAAATTTGCTTACCGCGTTGCTCTTGA
>CANGCZ010000008.1 GCA_947452325.1 Comamonadaceae bacterium
GAACCACCATGGCCCTGAGGGGGTCGTACAAACGCCAAATTCTCCACATGATGTTTTCTCCTAAATGATGTGAGACATGAACGTATAAACCGAGGCTTTGACACCTGAAATGATGCTTGGCATGTTCTCCGCGCCAGGCAGCCAGGATTTCCAGCGCATGCCGATCAATTGACCGATCAAGGCAATAGAAAGAAGCAGCACGAAACAAGGAACAAAAATCAAAACAAACGCAATTTGCTCATCCCAAGCGGATGTTTTTTGCGATTCAAAAGAGGTGGTGTTAGCCATGGGTTTTCTCCGTTCGGTTAAAGAACTTGACTCAGAACCAGGGCCGCCATGCCCAGACCAGGATGTGAGCCAACACAGCGACTGCTGTGAAGCCAACGGTTCCTTGGATCCAGAACTGGTGGAACTCCTGAGCTTCTTCGTCAGTCAGGCCGGAAATGGATGTCCGATGATTTGACATGCGATGCTCCTTCTTCAAAATGGCCGCGAGGCCAACGCTGCGCCCAACCCGCGCAACCTGGGCAGCCGCAGCAGGTGCCGCGACATCGGGGTCGATTCACATGCCTGGACATGCGAAAGAAATAAATTCAATGGCTTCACGCCGTTTCTCCCAAGCCGAGTTCGGCACCGGCTTTTTTGACGTGTTCTTCAGACACCGACTCAACACCTGCAGAGCGCGCTTTGCCTTCAGCCAAATCACGCAAACGCTTGGCGGCTGAAATTTGAACCAACACAGGTTGTCCGGCAACCAAAGCATGCAAACGGGTTTGAGCCGCATCGTCCCAAGGCGTGTTTTCCTGTGCACCGCTGATGCCGCGTGCCAAAGTGGCGTCCACTTTGTCCATGTCAGTGCCCAGCGGCAGGATATGAAACAAAGCGTCAAACAAGGAATTGCAGACCTCTTGAATCAGGTATGTGGCGCCGCTGTAGCCCATGAAAGGTGTGCCGGTGTGGCGGCGGATGATGGCGCCTGGAAATGAAGCCGGAATGAATGAAGCTTTCATCGGACCGGTGCTGCCAGCCTCGGCCAGGTACATGCGTTCGTTGTAACTGCCAAACAAGATGAGCGGCATTTGTTTGTGTACCAGTTCACGCACCTGGGCGTTGTCGGTTTTCTGCCCGGGCATGCGCGAGACCGCGAACTTGCAAGGCATGCCCATTTCAGTTTCTAAAAACTTGCGGATACCGCGTGCATAAGTGTCGGTGGCTACGACCGCAAAACTGGCGGTGGCGAAAAAATCCTGAGTGACTGAACGCCACAAATCCCACACCGGTTTGATGGTGGTGTGACGCTCGCGTTGAATGAACGGCTCGGGGTCCAAGCCCAATAATTCGCCGAGCTTGCGTAAAAATTTGGTAGTGCTGTGCAGGCCGATGGGCGCTTGCAAATAAGGCCGGTCCAGCGCCTCACACAACATGCGACCGAACTCGCGGTACATGCAAATGTTCACATCAGCTTCAACCAATTGCGAGACTTCAGCTAAATGGCTACCCAAGGGGAACACCATGTTGATGTCTGCGCCTATGCCTTGCACCAGGCGACGGATTTCTGCCAAATCGCTGGGGCTGTTGAATGTGCCGTAGCAAGGTCCGATGATGTTGACACGTGGCTTCTCGCCTTCTTTGCGCACACGCTTAGGCACTTTTTTCATGCCGTACTCGGTCCACAGCCAGTACATGGCGCGGTTGGCGCATTGCCATTGGTCTTCGTCAATCGTGCGCGGTAAAAAGCGCATCAGATTGGTACCTTCTGGCGTGACACCACCGCCAATCATTTCGGCAATGGAGCCAGTGACCACCACGGCTGGCAAATCGGGGTCGAGCACATTGTGCGCACGCTTCATCGCGCCTTCGGTGCCTTCGCGTCCGAGTTGTTCTTCAGCTAAACCCGTGACCACGATAGGCAATTCGTGCGGCGGCAAAGCATCGGTGTAATGCAATACAGAAGTAACCGGCAGGTTTTCGCAACCGACCGGTCCGTCAATGACCACCTGCAAGCCTTTGATGGCGGTAAACACATACACCGCCCCCCAATAGCCGCCTGCTCTGTCATGGTCTAGAACAAACATCAGCCCATCTCCTCGGCTTTGCGTTTTTTCTGCTTTTTCTCGAACTGACGGCGCACTTCTTTTTTGAAGTCAGGGTGCATGACAGGGACTTCCTCCCACACACCGGCTTCATCGCCTTGACCGACAGAACCGAAAAAAGCCTTCATTTCGTCAAAGCGAGCCTGGTTGCCTATGGCCGCATTGACCACTTGAATCAGCGATCCGGCTCCTGCGACGCCCATGAGAGGCCGTGCGGAAATCAGGTTGGTGAAATACAAAGAAGGGATGCACAACTCTTTGGCCGCTTGCACCACCGGTGTGGTGCCGATGGCGAGTTGCGGTTTGAACTCATGCATGGCTGCCAAGTCTTGTTCCAGCGAGGCACGGAATTGCACATGCACACCTTTGGCTTGCAGCCATTCGGCGTCATGCGCGTTCCATGGCGTGGCAGGACATGCGCTGCCCACATAACGCAAATCGGCGCCACATTCGATCAGCAAACGTGCGACCAACAGTTCTGAGCCCTCATAGCCGCTCAAGGTGATGCGGCCATTGATTTTTTGTGAAGCCAGCACACCGCGCATGGCACCCAGTGTTTGGTTGCGGGCTGCATCGATTTTTTCTTGAGATACACCGCATGCCTGGCCGATAGCGCCCAGCCAATCGTGCGTACCCTCAATGCCCACTGGCGCAGAACCCACAATAGGTCGTCCTGCCGCCTGGAACTCACGCACGCTGGCGGTATAAAAAGGATGGATGGCCGCGACAGCTTTGCAATCGAGCGCGGCATACAGCTCGCGCCATTCACGCGTCGGTGCCACGGTACCAACAGCCAAGTCCATGGGCGTGATCATTTGCGCAATGATCATTGGATCGGCGGGAAACATCTCGCCCAACAAAGTGATAGTGGGTTTGCTGCTGCGGCCTTGGCGGGGTGCGGCCACTGGACCGGCCATGGCTTCTTGGCGCGCGTAGTGCAACATGGCACCGGCCAATACATCCTTGGCTTCGGCGTGCGTAGGCACCCCGAATCCAGGCACATCAATACCGATGATGCGCACGCCATTGATTTCTTTGGGCAACAACTGTAGGGGCACGCCACTGGCAGTGGGCACGCACAAATTGATGATGACTATGCAGTCGAGCTTTTCGGGGTCGGCTTGCTGATACACCGCTTCGCGTATGTCTTCAAACAGCTTGCCGGTGACCAATGTTTCGGAGTTAAAGGGCACATAACCGACAGTGCGGCGTGCGCCATAGAAATGAGACGTGAAAGTCAACCCGTAAACACAACATGCAGAGCCGCTCAAGATGGTGGCTGTACGTCGCATACGCAAACCCACGCGCAGCGAACCAAATGCCGGGCACATGGACTGCGGCTGGTCATGCGGGCCTTTGGGGTAGTCCGCCGCGTATTGAGCCAACACCTCACTCTTGCCCGCTTTGGCTGCCGCGTCCAGCATCTGGTCTTTGCCAGCATGGCAGCCCAAACCATCCGCGCTGGCAGCAGCAGCGTTTGGCAATGGCGTGATGGGAATGATGTCACTCATACTGTGCTCAGACTTCGTCGTAAACCACTTCGAGGGTAGGTTTGTCTATGACAGTTTTGCCCGTCATATCGACTTCAGTGGCTGGCGTCATGACAAAGTCGCGACCGGTGACATCGGCGCTAAACAAGCCGAGTAACTGGTCTTGCGTTTGCGGCTTGGGGCGCTGCGGTGGTGCTTCAGCCACGTTTTTGGCCAACTCTGCAAACAATGAACCCCATTCACCATCGGGCTTGCCGATGATTTCGTAGCTGGCACTTTTACGGCGAATGTCTTCGTTGGCTGGAATGGCAGCCAACACAGGAATGCCTGCATTGGCAGCAAACGCCTGGGCTTCGCCGGTGCCGTCGTCTTTGTTGATGACCATGCCGGCTACGCCGACATTGCCGCCGAGTTTGCGGAAATATTCGACCGCGCTGCACACGTTATTGGCCACGTAAAGAGACTGCAAATCGTTGGAGCCAACGACGATGACTTTTTGGCACATGTCGCGTGCAATGGGCAGACCGAAGCCGCCGCAGACCACGTCACCCAAAAAGTCGAGCAGCACGTAATCAAAACCCCACTCGTGGAAGCCGAGTTTTTCCAGGGTTTCAAAGCCGTGGATGATGCCGCGTCCGCCGCAACCGCGACCGACCTCAGGACCACCGAGCTCCATGGCGAACACGCCATCACGAATGAAACAGACATCGCCGATCTTGACTTCTTCGCCGGCGAGTTTTTTCTTGGATGAGGTTTCAATGATGGTCGGACAGGCCTTGCCGCCGAACAGCAAACTGGTGGTGTCGCTCTTGGGGTCACAACCGATGAGCAGCACTTTTTTGCCTTGCTGCGCCATCATGTAACTGAGGTTGGCCAAGGTAAAGCTTTTGCCTATGCCGCCCTTGCCGTAAATGGCAATGATCTGGGTTTCCTTGGTGACCTCGCCCGTATGCACGGCATCAGGCTCCTGAAAAGCCTCTTCACGAAGTCGTTCGACAAATTGGATAGGCTTTTCATTGCTCTTGGGGTCGCTCATTAGTCTCTCCATTTACCTGCCAAAGATGAAAATGCATCTGCGTCGCTTGTATTTTTAGATTTACATTGACTTGTGTCAACTCTAATTGACGTTTTATGCCTCATGCTAGGGTATTCACTTATCTTTTCTGTCCAAGCAGCATGCGCGTATGCAAAGGCATGGGATTGGCCACGGGCTCTACCGAATCAAATCCGGCTTTAAGCATCAAGTTTCGCAGCTCATAAGGCGAGCGTAAGCGCCCACTACCCATTGCAAGCAAGTAAAAATGGAAATAGGCATCGCCGACAGGCTTTTCACTTGGCGGCTGAGCCATGGGTTCTGCCAGCAACAGACGACCGCCGCTTGGCAGCATCATGTAAATTTTGACCAGCAAAGCCTTGACAACGGCATCAGGGTGATCGTGGGCCACCCGCACCAAAGTAACCAGGTCGGCACCGGCTGGCAAGGCATGGCTGATGAAGCTGCCTCCATGCACCGTGACGCGGTCCGACACGCCTGCTTTTTCCATGCGCTCGGCCGCCAGCGCGGCCACTGGCGGCAAGTCCATCAAATGCAATGCCAAAGCGGGCACTTTTTGCGCCAAGGCCAACACCCAACCGCCCTTACCGCCGCCTATGTCCAGCACCTGGCGGTGGGCTGAAAAATCGTACGAAGCCAGCAATTCTTCGATCACAAAGCGCTGCGAGGCTGACATCAATTCGGAATACCGCGCGACTTTTTCTGCTTCCCAGCCCTGCGGGTTGTCGCCGTTCATGTAGGGCCAATAGGCCTGCATGTGCGGCTGTATTTCATCGCGCAACAAAGCCAACGGATCGCGCATATCGTCAAACAACACAGCATTGTGTTCAATCATCAAACGCAAGCCCGGGTCGGCGGCCACAGGCGCACCCAAGGTACCCAATCCATAGCAGTTGTCACCACGCAGTTCAATCAAACGGATAGCCACCGCGGATTGCAACAAGCGCTGCATGGCAGCCGCTGGCATTCGGCAATGCTGCGCGAGTTGTTCAAGTGATTGCGGCTGCTCGCGCAATGTTTCTAACAAATGCAAACGCACGCATGCGAGTAGCACCTGGCTGTGCACAAAACCGGCCATGAGATCGAACAACTGGGCGGCACGGCGGCGTGTGACCCAGCGCGTCAGCGGATTGGAGATAGCCCAGCGGTAAAAACCCGGCGATGTCATCCAACGGTCTAAGCGCTGGTCCATCAGTTGCCGCCAGCCGGGACGGTTATTGCGGTGTTCAGCCAGCGGTTTGGCCAGATCCAGGCTTTTCATCAATCAGCCATTCAAGCGCTGACGCGCGACGTCGCACTCGTTGGATATTGGCGTGAAATCTGCTCGCAAGCAGACGGCGGCACCAGCCGTTCAGACTCCATCAACACGAGTTTGCGCATGGCTTCACGGCTCTCACACAATGGCACCGAGTCTGCGGCGGTTTGCATCAAACCATTGAAATAATCGAGTGCGCCGACCAGCCCGAGGTCAGCGGCGGCGCTCGGGCGGCCGTGGTGCGCATCCTGACCGGCGGGTTTGCCCAGTTGATCGGCTTGCATCATGACGTCGCGGATGTCGTCTGCTACTTGGTAGGCTTCGCCCAAGGTGTCGCCCAACTTGCGCCACGGCGCAGGGTCTACCCCTGCAGCCAGTGCCCCGCCACAGGTGGCGGCCACAAACAGTGCGCCGGTTTTGGCGCGCTGGTATTGGCTGAGTTCAACCCGTGTTTCGCATTCCCAGGCCTGTCCGGCCACGATACCGTCAGGCGCACCGACGCCTTCGCTGATGACACTCAGCAGTTGAACAGTGCGCATTGGGTGCTGGCGGCCGCTGCGCGCCAACACCTGGTAAGCCATGATGATCAAGGCGTCCCCTGTCAGCAAAGCCAGGGGTTCGCCGAATTGTTTGTGCACGGTGACTTGACCGCGGCGCATATCGGCATCGTCAAAACACGGCATATCGTCGTGCACCAACGAGGCGCAGTGCAAAAGTTCTATGGCAACGGCTGCCGCGTCGGTCAGTTCGTGGTCATCCTCGCCGCAGGCTTTGGCAACTGCCATGCACAACTGAGGCCGTATGCGGGCACCGCCGGGAAACACCGCGTGACGCATGGCATCCATCAATCGGGGGGGCGCACTGGCGGTTCGGGTCAATGAAAATTGCTGCTCAAGCGCAGCTTCTATGCGTTTCAACAAGCTCATGCGGCCCCCTGCCGGGGTGGCAACCGCCGCATCGACAATTCGAAGCGACATCCACAAGTGTCAATTTAACATGACACCTGGCTTTGTCAATGGGAAAAACAGGGGTAGGGTCAGCGCTTTCCAAGACAGCTTGAGGCAAGCACCGTCCGTTTTACCCGGGAAAAGCTGTCAAAAAGAATTCATCACCAGCCCAACGGGCTGACGGCAAACAACCAGGTATGGCCGCCGAACAACAAAACAGCCCAGGCGCCTGAACCGATCAACACCACGCGCAAGGTATTGGGGGTGGCTTCAATTGGCGAGCCTGACTGCGCCGCAAGCCGGTCGCGCTGCCTGGCGGCGCGGAAATTGAGCACCGACCAGAGCAAAAACGCGCCGAACAAGATGACATCAGCTTGTTTGCCATTGGCCAGCAAATGCGCCAATGCCCAGACCTTGACGGACAAAACCATGGGATGACCGAGTTTGGCCTTGATGGCGTTGTGCGGTACTTGACCGGCGACCAGCAACACCATGGAAACCAACATCAACAGCGCGGCGACATGCCGCATGGCAAGCGGCGGCGACCATAACTGAGGGCTGTCCCAACGGATTTTGCTGAACCCGTAAACCAGCAAAACAAAACCGACCAGGGAAGCAAGGCTGTACATGCTTTTGAACCATTTTTCGCCCATGCGCTCCAACACTTGGTCACGCCAACTTCCAGCAAAAACACGCACCGAATGGCAACCCAGAAACAACACCAAACCCAGTATGAACAATTCCATTGTGATCCCCTGATGTTTTTTGACAGCCGTGAGCAGACTGTGCGTTTTCAAAAATCAATGCTGCCGCTGCAATACCCAATCGGCCAACGCCTGTAATGCCTGCGTTTGCACCAGGCCACTGTCAGCCAGAGCCTGTTGCGCCTGCTGTGCCAAGGCAGCGGCTTCTTTTTTGGCGCCATCCAGACCGAGCAATGACACATAAGTGGGTTTGTTGTTGTCCGCGTCTTTGCCCGCGGTTTTGCCCAGTACAGCGGTGTCAGCGGTGACGTCCAAAATATCGTCAACCACCTGAAATGCCACGCCTAAAGCCTGCCCGTAAGACAACAAGGCTTGCATGGCTTTGGCATCGGCTTGGGCGGCCACCGCGCCCATTTGCACGCTGGTCTCCAGCAATGCGCCGGTTTTACAACGATGCATTTGCCGCAGTTGTTGCAGTGACAGTTGTTCACCGACACTGGCCAGATCGATGGCCTGCCCGCCCGCCATGCCTGCGTGTCCGGCGCCGCGCGCCAGCAGATTGCACAAACGTGCCTGTACCGGCGCTGGAATATCGCTGTGATCCGGCGTCAACAATTCAAACGCCAATGTTTGCAAAGCGTCGCCTGCCAGCAGTGCCCCTGCCTGGCCGTATTTCACATGCACGGTAGGTTTGCCGCGCCTGAGCACATCGTTGTCCATGCAAGGCATGTCGTCATGCACCAGCGAGTAAGCGTGAATCAATTCGATGGCGCAGGCGGCGCGCATACCAGCCTCTGACATCCATGCAGAAACCGCCTGAGCACCGCAAGCCTCCAAGCTGGCCAAAACCAGCAGCGGCCGCAAACGCTTGCCGCCATCAAGCACGGCATAGCGCATGGCTTCACCCAGACCGGCAGGTGCATCCGCAGGCACCCATGCGGTCAGTGCTTGCTCCACCGCCAGCAATTGGCGGCGGCTCCAATCGTTCATGTCAAAGGAGTTCATTCGGCGTTGCCTGACCAGTTTTTCAAGCTGCCGGCTTCCAGCACTTGAATCTGCGCCTCAACTGCTTGCAAGCGTGAGCGACAGTGCTCCAGTAAAAATGCGCCGCGTTGGTAAGACTGCAACATATCGGCCAGCGGCATTTGGCCCGACTCCATGCGTGCCACCAGTTGCTCCAACTCCTGCAAGCCCGCTTCGTAACTGGCGGGTTCCTGCTGTGCATCAGCCGGGGGTGCAGTGGTTTTGGCAGCTTTGGTCATGTGTTTTCCATCCTGTATCTGCGAGATTGTAGGCGGGCGTTAAAGCGCGGCTACAATCCGCTTCCGCCTGGCAACTGAGCCAGTTTTTTGTTTCTCTCCCTGTGGGGAGTCTTTAGGTCAGGACGTCGTATGTCTGATTTAAGTCTTCAACTGCAGCAGGCCCACGGCCAACTCCCAGTTACAAGCTATTTTGATGAAGCGCTGTACCAGCGTGAAATGCAAACACTGTTCAAGCAAGGCCCGCGTTACGTTGGCCATGTTTTATCTGTCCCTCAGGTAGGTGATTTTTTTGCTTTGCCCCAAGAGAACGAGGGCCGTGCGTTGATTCGCACCTCGCAAGGCATACAACTCATCTCCAATGTATGCAGGCACCGCCAGGCGGTGATGCTCAAAGGCAGCGGCAACCTGAACGATCCGGCCAAAGCCATGGGCGGCAATGTGGTTTGCCCCTTGCACCGCTGGACCTATGCCGCTGACGGCCAATTGCTGGGTGCGCCGCATTTTCAGCACGATCCCTGCCTGAACCTGGAGAACTACCCGCTGCAAGAATGGAACGGCATGTTGTTCGAGGTCAATGGACGTGATGTCGCTGCCGACATGGCTGCGCTGGGCCCGCACAAGCAACTCGATTTCACCGGCTACGCGCTTGACCATGTGGAAATGCACGTGTGCAACTACAACTGGAAAACTTTCATCGAGGTCTACCTCGAGGACTACCATGTCGGGCCGTTCCACCCTGGCCTGGGCAACTTTGTCACCTGCGACGATTTGCAGTGGCAAATGGGCGAACACTTTTCTGTGCAAACCGTGGGCGTGGCCAACCGGCTTGGCAAAGCAGGCAGCCCGGTGTACGAGCGCTGGCACGAGGCTTTGCTGAATTACACCCAAGGCGAAACGCCACAGCACGGCGCGATCTGGCTGACCTATTACCCGCACATCATGGTGGAGTGGTACCCGCAGGTATTGACCGTGTCGACCCTGCATCCCATGGGGCCTGGCAAAACCATGAATATTGTCAAATTTTTCTACCCCGAAGAAATCGTCGCGTTTGAACGCGATTTCGTCGAAGCTCAACGCGCCGCCTACATGGAAACTTGCGTGGAAGACGATGAAATCGCCGAACGCATGGACCAAGGCCGCTTGGCATTGATGCAACGCGGTGATAACCAGTTCGGTCCTTACCAAAGCCCGATGGAAGACGGCATGCAGCATTTCCATGAGTGGTACCGGCGGCACATGGATTCCAACCGCTGATCCCGGTTTTTTGCAGATATCAAGTCAGCCGAAGGCGCCACCGCGCCGTCCCCGATTCACACAACGAGGAAGATTGTTCATGTACACCACTTTGATATCTGCCGACGATTTAAAAAGTTTGTCCGGTGACTTTCGCGTCTTCGATTGCAGTGCAGACCTGGCCAAACCCGAAGCCGGACGCCAGCAGTTTGAGGAACAACACATAGCCGGTGCGGTTTTTGCAGACATCAACACCGATTTGTCGACCCACGATCAAACACTGGCGGTGAATGGCGGTCGCCATCCCCTGCCCTCGCGTGAACATTTCGCCAAATGGTTGTCAGCCAACGGCGTATCCAACGACACCCAAGTGGTGGTTTACGACAGACAAGGCATGAATTACTGTGGCCGCTTGTGGTGGATGCTTAAATGGTGCGGACACGAAGCCGTGGCTGTGCTTGACGGCGGACTGCAAGCCTGGGTGGCTGAAGGCGGGGCGGTGGAAACCGGGGCAGCCGCCAAAGTGGTCGCGGCCAATTTCGCCTTGGGTGAGCCGCTGACTGAACTCAAGTACACAGCCGATGTGGCGGACAATTTGGGCAAGCCCACGCAAACCATTGTGGATGCCCGCGCACCTGCGCGTTACAAAGGCGAAACCGAGCCCTTCGATCCGGTTGCCGGCCACATACCCGGTGCCTTGAACCGACCATTCAACAGCAACATTGCCAGCGACGGTTTGATGAAGCCAGCGTCCATACTGCGCGCGGAATTCGACGCTTTGCTGAGTTTGCAAGATGCCAAAAACGTGGTGCACCACTGCGGCAGCGGCATCAGCGCCATCCCGAATATTCTGGCCATGGAGGTTGCAGGCTTAGGTCGCACCGCTTTGTATGCAGGCAGTTGGAGTGAATGGTGCAATACGCCCGGATTGCCTTGCGCTAAAACTTGAAGTTAATCTGTCGGCCACTGAGTTCAATGAGTCATTCACAGCCGAACTTTATAAATATTTGATCGTTCATAGAAATGCCAAACTTGTTGGCATTTGGTGTATTTTGAAGATCAATACATCTTTAAGCACCATATTTTTGCATTCTCAACTGCTTGTATATTTCAAAATGATGCTATTTGCCATTTAATGGTGCAGTGATTTTATATAGCCACACATCGGGTAAGGTATTTAAATAAGAACCATAAATAAATACGGGTTTTGAAAGACATTTACTTAGTAAGCCATTTTTTAACTGAATTTTTTCAAAGGATAAATATGTTGATAAAAAAATCTTGTTGGGCATTCAGCTTGGTCTGTTTGCTGAGCAATGCGTTTGCTGACACCACCGAAGTCAAAACCCAAACCATTGTTGAAGTCAAGAAAAGTGGCGGCCATTGCGAGCAGGACCCTAATTGCTTTAACCGCTACCACCCCGCCATCAAACCAGTCGCGCGCGCCAAGCCCGGCGACCTGATCATGGTGCACACACGGGATGCTCTGGATGCCAATCTGAACATCAACTCTTTGCCCAAAGACGTTACAGCGATTGACACCAACTTGATTCACCCGATGACTGGCCCTATCTACATTGAAGGCGCAAAGCGCGGTGACGTTCTGGCCATCAAACTGATTGACATCAACCCCAATGAATACGGCTACACCACTTTGATTCCCGGCTTCGGCTTTTTGCCCGACATGTTCCCGGATCCCTATGTGGCTAACTGGAAGTTGAATCGCCGTGAAGCGGTATCTGCTCAGTTGCCTGGCGTGCGTATTCCCATGAACGGTTTCATGGGTTCTGTCGGTGTGATGCCTGGCGAAGAAGAAGTCGAAAAATGGCTTGCACGTGAAAGCCAACTGGGTGCTGCAGGTGGCGTTGCGCTGCCACCGCAACCCATCAGTGCACGCCCTGCCGATATTTGCGGCCCCAAAGGCAGTCACAAAGACAAATGCTTGCGCACCATCCCTCCACGTGAAAACGGCGGCAATATGGACGTCAAGCAAATGGTCGAAGGTACAACCCTGCTGCTGCCTTGCTTTATCGACGGTTGCGGCTTCTTCATCGGTGACGTGCACTATGCACAAGGTGACGGCGAGGTGGCTGGTACCGCTATCGAAATGGGCGCTATCGTGACTGTCTCCACCGAGATCCGCAAAGGCATGGCTTCTTTGATCAAGCAGCCCATGTTCGAAGGCGGCTCACAAATCAAGAAACTTGAGCCTGACAGCTTCCACGCCGTGGTCGGTTACCCGTTCAAAAAAGCCGGTGAGATTCCTCCTCAGTGGGCTTACCTGGACAGCGAAAAAATCAAGCCTTTGACCAACCTGTCTAACGACGTCACTCTGGCTGCCCGTAATTCTTTGATCACCATGCTTGACTGGCTCATGGCCACCAAAGGCCTGACCAAAGAGCAAGCCCTGGTGGTTGCCAGCGTCGCTTGCGACCTGCGCATCAGCAACGTGGTGGATGTGCCAAACTATGCCGTGACCACCATCTGCCCGATGGAAATTTTCGGTAAAAAATAAGTCCTTGTGACTTGCCAAAAAGAGCGGGTCACACTCGCTCTTTTTTTTTGGATTTTAAAACATGCAAAGACGATCATTCATCTCCCGCCTCACGCTTGTCACCGGTCTTGCCTCATTCCCGTTGGTCAAGGCGCTTGCACATACGCCTTACCGTCTGTGGAACGTATTTCGCAAGAGCAATATGCAAATCATGACCTCTCACGCAGACTACACCGGTGATGACATCGGAGATGCTTGGGTGGCCGTGCTACGTGAAAACCTGCCCTTAAGCCGCGCCATGGTCAGTCGCACACACGATATGCCCCGCATAGCCAGTCTTTTGAAAACAGACCAAGTCAAAAGCGCAGTGTTGTCTTATCAACATGCGCGCCTGATGTTCACAGGTGAACCTCCGTTTGAAGAATTCGCACCATTGCAAATGGAAATTCTGGTGGACAACGGCAAATACCTGCTGGTGACACTCCCCAATCTTCCGCTTTACCACGGCTATCTGGTCACCACCGCCTTGATGGAGGCTGCCGACAAACTGCAATTGATCAATCCGGGTAATGGCCGTTTCGGCATGGCGGTTCATGCAGGTGCGCAAGCCTATTACCGTGGCGAAAAACTCGAACCACCCCCTGCCGCTATCGAAAAATGACCATGCCTGTGTATCTGCGCATTTGTGCGCTTGTTTTTGGTTCGCTGATTGCGAGCAACTGTTGGTCTCACGAATCCATCACCACTGAAGCGCGTAAAAATTATTTGAGCAAACTGCAAGAGTCCTTTCAAGTGCAGGCGGGCAATCCGTCTGCGCCCGTCAAAGCCAAAGCGCTTTACCAGATGGGAGCTACGCTGGAGGAAATCCGGGACTTGTTCAATCAGGACATCATTAGCCATGGGGCTGTCAAAGGCTTGGAATCCACCATGTTATTGAACGAGCTTGCGCGTGCCGGATTCAAAATGGAAATGTCCCCCAAGATTGGCTTGTATGTGTCGCAACTGCACTATTACCGTGACGCCCTTAAGCTTGACGGTAAAGCCTCTTATGCAGATCACGCCAGGTATCTGCTGCTGAAAAACCATTTCTATGACAGCTTTACCGACAACCCGTTGGCTCCTTTTTCTCAAACGCGGGATGAATTGACCGAATTGATTGACATCGGCGAGCGCCTACTCAAGGTCAAGGAAAACAATATCAATGCAGAAGAAGTGAAGTTCATTCTGGCCATCCATTACCTGCAAGCCATGCAGCAACAACTGATAGGCAAAGAAGAAGGTCAGAAAAAATACAAAAAACTGCTGGCTGAACTGCGCAAGGATTACCCGCAAAGCCTCAAACCCCTGACCTTGGAAGCATTGAGTCCCACACCATGACTTACTCATTGTCCAAGCTCAGTCTATTTCTTTCGCAAACCTTGTTATGTGCAATATGCATGTTCGGGTCAGCCCTGGCGCACCAGACTGGAAACAGTTACCTGACCGTCAGCGAAGTTGACGGGCGCTTACAGCTAGAAATCGATTTTATTGTTCGCGATCTGGGCAATCTGTTGCAAACCCCCGGTCAACCCAACGAACCACCGCCGGCGCCTGACAAGTTGCAGTCCTTACAAGCGCCTATCACGATCGCCATTCAAAAGTCGTTGACTATCTCAGTGGATGAGCAGCCGATCCCACTGGAGTTTCTGATGCAGTCTGTGGTGCTGCATAACGACGGCTTGTATGTGCGCCAACGCTTCAGCGGCAGCACCCTGCCCGCAGATGCGAAATTCATTGTGCTGCGCTATGAATTCTTCACTCAGAACGACAAATTGGGGCGTGCATTTTTCAAACTGGTGATGCGCAACGATGAAATATCTTCGGTGTTTGACCAGACCACCGCGATTCAGCGTTTTGCACTCGGGGAAACCAAACGCTGGTCGACCATAGGGCTGTTCACCAAAGAAGGTGCCAAGCACATCTGGGAAGGCGCAGACCATTTGCTGTTTTTATTGACCCTGCTGCTGCCGGGCTTGATGCTGACCATACGTTTACCGGATGCCTCAGGCAATTTAAGACCCACCAACCGCGCCGCAGAAAAATTCGCCCTCAAGGTGATCACTGCTTTCACGCTGGCGCATTCCATCACGCTGGCCTGCTCTGTCTTCGGTTGGGTCAGCTTACCGGACAAATTGATTGAATCGCTGATTGCTTTGTCCATCATGGTCTCGGCGCTGCTCAATCTGCAAAAGCGTTTTCATATCAGCCACTGGAAACTGGCTTTTCTTTTCGGCTTGATTCACGGCATGGGATTCGCCAACGGCTTGAAAGAGCTCGGCCTGTCTTCGAGCTACTTTCTGGAAACCCTGTTTGCGTTCAACCTGGGCGTGGAACTCGGTCAACTTTCTGCGGTCATTCTGGTGGCGGTGCCGGTGTTGCTACTGGCCAGACAACCGGATACCAAGCAAAGCGTACTTAAATTCGGTTCAATCGGCGTCTTGCTGACCTCTGTGGTCTGGCTGGTACAAAGACTCATGGCCTGATTGAAAAACCCATCAAACCATGTCATTTAATGAACATGCATCAGTTGCGTGGCGGCAGTAACCAAAGCGATGCCCGCCAGCAACCAAAGAATTTGCATGGTGGTGGCCACAGCAGATAAACGCTTTTGCAGCTGCGGTATCAAATCGGCCAGCGCCACATACACATAGCTGCTGCTGGCAATCACCAGCATGAAAGGCAGCCAAGCTTCGTGGCCATCGATCAGAAAAAAGCCGAGCAAACCGCCCACTACCGTGACGCCGCCTGCCAAACAGAGTTTGAACAAGGCAGCACGGCCTTGGCCGAAACCGCGCTGTAACACCGCCAGGTCACCCATGTGGTGCGGTATTTCATGCGCCAGCACCGCCAACGATGCAGCAGCACCCAGACTGACATTGGTCATGAAAGCCGCCGCCACCAAAATGCCGTCCCCAAACGCATGCACGCTGTCACCGGCCAGCACCGCCCAGCTGCCGGCAAAACCGGCAGGCGCATGGCCATGTGAATGCTCGTGTGCCTGTTCATGCGCGTGGTCATGGTGGTGTTCTTCACCGTGCTCGTGGCCGTGGTGCCACAACTCGGCTTTGTCTAGCAAAAAGAAAAACACCAAACCGGCCAGCAAGGTCATGAACAACACTTGAGGGGTGATGTCCGATTCGAATGCCTCAGGCAATAAATGCATGAAAGCCGTGGCCAGCAAGGCGCCCGCCGCCAGACTGAGCAAATGCTGGGTAAAGCGGGCCAGCAGTGCGCGCGCCAACAGCGCTGCAAGCAGTACGCTGCCTACACCGGCACTCAAGGTGCCTGCCAAGATCGCCAACAAAGTCAAGCTCATGGGTTGATCGCTTTCAACATCAGGCCACGCCTTGTTGCGCCAACCAAGCCAGCATGCGTTGCCAGCCGTCTTTGGCAGCAGCATCACGGTAACTTGGTCGGTAATCGGCGTGAAAACCATGCGGCGCATCAGGGTACACATGCAGAACACTGCTTTTGGCGGCCGACTGGCCTGCCGCCAAGGCTGCTTGCATTTTCTCAATGCTGTCCAATGAAATGCCTGTGTCTGCGCCGCCATACAAACCCAGCACCGGCGCTTTCAATGCATTCACCCCATCAAGCGGGTGCTTGGGTGTGAGCGCAGAACTTTGTCCCGCCAATTTGCCGTACCAGGCCACGCCGGCTTTGACCAACGGGTTGTGCGCGGCATACAGCCAGGTGATGCGACCACCCCAGCAAAAACCGGTGATGGCCAATTTATCCGTGTTGCCGCCGTTCTTTGCTGCCCAGGCCACACATGCATCCAGGTCAGACATGACCTGCGCATCCGGCACTTTGGACACCACTTCGGCAATCAACTTGCCCATCTCGGCGTAGCTGCCGGGGTCACCTTGGCGAAGCATCAACTCGGGGGCAATCGCCATATAGCCTTGCTGCGCCAGTCGTCGGGTGATGTCTGCAATGTATTCGTGCACACCGAAAATCTCGGACACCACCAGCACCAGCGGGCAATGGGTTTGACCGACAGGTATGCTGCGGTAGGCGGGCATCTGAAAGCCATTCACCTCAATCATCACCTCGCCGCACAGCAAACCTTTGTCACTGGTGCGTATGGCTGTTTGCGCTGATAAAGGCAGACAAGCAGCAGCGTAGCCGACACCCAGCGCGGATTTCAGCCAAGTACGTCTGGTGTTTAGCGCAAAGTCTGAAGCAGGCGACAACAAGGCTTGCGCGTCGTCTATCAATTCATTGTTCATAAAGATTCAGAAGTCATTGGCAAATGCCGACACAACCTCGAATTATGCGCTGTCACTCTTCACACTTAATGCGCTTGATCCCAGTTCAAACCCATACCGACCTCGGCAAGCAAGGGCACCTTGAGTGCAGCGACCTCGGCCATCAACCGGGGAATTTCTGATTTCACCCATTCGACTTCCGCATCCGGCACTTCAAACACCAGTTCATCATGCACTTGCATGATCATGCGCGTGCCTTTGTGCTCGGCGTCAAGCACCTGCTGCACCTTGACCATGCTGAGCTTGATCAAATCTGCCGCCGTGCCTTGCATGGGCGCATTGATGGCCGCGCGTTCTGCACCGGCGCGTCTGGGCCCGTTCGGTGAATTGATCTCAGGCAAATACAAGCGCCGGCCAAACACAGTTTCCACATAGCCTTGCGCCTTGGCTTGCGTGCGCGTGTCGTCCATGTAGCGCTTGACGCCGGCAAAGCGTTGAAAGTATCGCTCTATGTAATTTTTCGCAGCGGTGTTGTCTATGCCCAGGGCTTTGGCCAGACCGAAGGCGCTCATGCCGTAAATCAAACCGAAGTTGATCACCTTGGCATAGCGGCGCTGTTCGCTGCTGACCGTGTCAGGCGTCAAACCAAACACTTCGGCTGCTGTGGCTTTGTGCACATCTAAGCCGTCGTGAAACGCTTTCAACAATGCCGGGTCGTCACTCAGGTGGGCCATGATGCGCAATTCGATCTGACTGTAGTCAGCGCTGGCAATCACATGGCCAGCAGGTGCGACAAAGGCTTCGCGCACTTTGCGGCCCTCGGGCGTACGGATAGGAATGTTTTGCAAATTTGGGTCGTTGCTCGACAACCTGCCGGTTACTGCCACGGCTTGCGCGTAATGGGTGTGGACTCTGCCAGTCAGCGGTTGCGCGAGTTGTGCGAGCTTGTCGGTGTACGTGCCTTTGAGTTTGGCCAGTGAACGGTGCTCTAGGATTTTTTTCGGCAAGGGATAGTCTTCGGCCAGCTTCTCCAGCACTTCTTCATCGGTGCTGCGCGCACCGGTGGCGGTTTTTTTCACTACCGGTAAACCGAGCTTGTCAAAAAATATTTCGCCGAGTTGTTTAGGTGAAGCCAGGTTGAAAGGCTGCCCGGCGATCGCGTAGGCTTCTTGTTCTAGCTGCATGATGCGCAAACCTAAAGCGTGACTTTGCGCCGCCAAAGTGGGCGCGTCAATCAACACGCCGTTGCGCTCAATGCGATACAGCGCTTCGCTGCTTTGTATTTCGAGTTGGTAAACAAAATTCAGTTTCTCATCCGCTTGCAGTAATGGCCACAGCCGCTGATGCACAGCGAGTGTGAAGTCTGCGTCTTCGCAGGCGTAATGCGATGCACGCGCCACATCCACCTGAGCAAATGAAATCTGGTGTGCGCCTTTGCCACACATGTCTTCATACGACAAACCTTTGCGTCCCAAATGCCTGTCCGCCAGACTCTCCAAACCATGCGGTTTGTGAACCTCGAGCACATAACTTTGCAGCATGGTGTCGTGCACATAGCCTTGCACTTCAATGCCGTGGTTGGCAAACACATGCCTGTCGTATTTCATATGCTGACCGAGTTTGTATTTGCTGCCGTCTTGCAGCCAAGGCTTGAGCTTGTCCAACACTTCTTGCAATGGCAACTGCGCGGGCGCGTCTGCCGCGTTGTGCGCCAACGGTATATAGGCTGCCTCGCCCGGGTTCACACACACACTGATGCCTACGATTTGCGCTTGCATTTCCACCAGAGACGTGGTTTCGGTGTCTAAGGCCACCAACTCAGCCTGTTCGATTTTTGTCAGCCATGCGTCAAAGCTGTCCCAGTCCAACACGGTGTCGTATTTCACTTCTGCAGTGAACTCTGGTGCAGGCGCGTCAAACAACACACCGACTTCGCCTACGCCGCCTTGGTGCGCACTGTTTTTGACAGCAGGCGCATCGGACGACATGGCACCGACCAAGCCCTTGAAACCGTATTGCTTGTAAAAGTCGAGCAAGCCTGCTTCGTCGGCGGCTTGCACCAAAATGCCGTCCAATGATGGCCAACCGTTCACATAAGCGCTCAGGTCGCAATCGGTTTTCATGGTCACCAATTGCCGGCCGGTGGCCAGCCAGTCTTTGGCCTGTCGCAGGTTTTCACCGGCCACGCCTTTGATCTCATCAGCGCGCGCCATCAATGCATCTAAAGATCCGTATTCGGCCAGCCACTTGGCCGCAGTTTTAGGGCCGACCTTGGGCACGCCGGGCACGTTGTCCACCGTGTCGCCGACCAGTGTTTGAAAATCGATCATCAATGACGGCGGCACGCCGAATTCCTCGGTGACACCGGCCACATCGCGTTTTTTTCCGTTCATGGTGTCAATGATGGTGATGCGTTCGTTGACCAACTGGCTCAAATCTTTGTCACCGCTGGAAACGATGACGTTCAAGCCTTGGGAGGCGGCCACATGCGCCAGCGTGGCAATCACATCATCGGCTTCAACACCTGGCACATCCAATAAGGGCCAGCCCATCAAGCGCACCAAGCGGTGAATAGGCTCGATCTGGCTGCGCAAATCGTCCGGCATGGGCGAGCGTGTGGCCTTGTAGTCAGGGTAAATCTCGTCACGAAACGTCGGCCCCTTGGCATCAAACACGCAAACCGCATGCGCGGTCGGCCATTCGCGGCGCAGACTTTGCAGCATATTGACCATGCCGCGTATGGCCCCGGTGGCCTGGCTGTGCGGGTCGTTGCGATCCGCACGCAAATCGGGCATGGCGTGGAACGCAC
>CANGCZ010000009.1 GCA_947452325.1 Comamonadaceae bacterium
ACGGCCTTGCGGAAAGTTGTAGGTGCGTATGCGGTCGCTGCGGTCGCCGCTGCCGATCAGGCTTTTGCGCTCGGCGGCGTCTTTGGCGGCGCGCTCGCTGCGGTCTTTCTCTTGTATGCGTGCGGTGAGCACGCGCAGTGCCTGCGCTTTGTTGCTGTGCTGGCTGCGCCCGTCCTGGCATTCGGCGACGATGCCGGTGGGCAAATGCGTGATGCGAACAGCAGAGTCGGTTTTGTTGATGTGCTGACCCCCTGCACCGCTGGCGCGGAAGGTGTCAATGCGCAAATCGGAGGGGTTGATTTTGATGGCCTCGGCTTCATCCGGTTCGGCCAGCACTGCGACTGTGCAGGCACTGGTGTGTATGCGCCCCTGGGTTTCAGTGACCGGCACGCGTTGCACTCTGTGACCACCTGACTCAAACTTCAGACAACCGTAAACACCGCTGCCTTCAATGCGAACCACCACTTCTTTGTAGCCGCCCAACTCGCTGGGTGACTCGCTGACCACTTCCACGCGCCAACCGCGCTCGGCACAAAACCGGGTGTACATGCGCAGCAAATCACCGGCGAACAAAGTGGATTCATCGCCGCCGGTCCCGGCGCGGATTTCCAGAAATGCATTGCGCGCATCGTCCGGGTCTTTGGGCAGCAACATGCGTTGCAATTGCGCCAGCAGTGCTTCAGTCTGAACTGCAGCAGAGGCGATTTCTTCCTCTGCCATGGCTTGCACATCCGGGTCGCTGTCTTGCAGCATGGATTGCGCGGCTTCGCTGTCTTGTGTCAATTGCAGCCAGCGTTGGTAAGGCGTGACCAAGGCCGCCACTTCGGCGTGTTCGCGCGACAAGGCCAGAAACTGGGTCATGTCTTTCATGATGTCTTCGCGCGACAGTAAAAAGTCGAGTTCAGACAGGCGTTGCACATTGCGCTCGAGTTGAGCGCGCATAAACGGCTTCATAGGGGAGGTGCTCTCAGCTAACGGCCGGAGCGCAAAAAGAAATGCTCAATGGCCGCGCGCGCCTGTTGGCGTGAATCTGCATCGTCTGCATGCAATCCGGTCATGGCGCCGTGCAGCATTTTTTGAGTCAGGCCTTTGGCCAAAGATTCAAGCACGGCTTCCACCGGTTCGCCCTTGGCCAGCAGCTTGTGGGCGCGACTCAATTCGTTGGCACGCCAGACCTCGGCTTGCTGGTTGAGCTGTTGAATCAACGGTACGTCAGACCGCTGGTCCAGCCAATGCACAAAACTTTGCACGCCCGCATCGATGATGACTTCGGCTTCAGCCACTGCGGCCTGGCGGCTGGCTTGGCCGGTTTGCACCACCTGCGACAAATCGTCCACGGTGTACAAGTACACATCGCGCAAAGACTTGACTTCGGGCTCGATGTCGCGCGGCACCGCCAAGTCCACCATGAACATGGGGCTGTTGCGGCGTTTTTTCAGGGCCCGCTCGACTGCGCCCAGACCAATCAGCGGCAAGGTACTGGCGGTGCAGCTGATGACCGCGTCGAATTCATGCAGCCGCTCGGGTAAATCGGCGAGCCGCATGACGTTGGCCTTGAGTTGGTGCGCCAGCAATTCGCCGCGTTCCATGGTGCGATTGGCCACAGTCATACCGCGCGGGTTTTTGGCAGCGAAATGGGTGGCGCACAGCTCTATCATTTCACCGGCGCCGACAAACAGCACATTGATTTTGCTCAGGTCTTCAAATAACTGTCCTGCCAGCCTGACTGACGCCGCCGACATGCTGATGCTGTGGGCGCCGATTTCTGTGGTGCTGCGCACCTGCTTGGCCACGGCAAAAGAGCGCTGGAACATCTGGTGCAAGGTCGAGCCCAAGGCACCGACCTCGCGCGCGACCCGCACTGCATCTTTCATTTGCCCCAGGATTTGCGGCTCGCCCAGCACCATGGAGTCCAGGCCGCTGGCCACGCGAAATGCATGCCGCGCGGCTTGTTCGTCGACCATGGTGTAGAGATGGCTGTGCAAACTGTCTGTGCTGACGCCGCCGGATTCGGCCAGCCAGGCCAGTGTTTTGGGCATCAGGATTTCGTTGGAAGCGCAGTAAATCTCGGTGCGGTTGCAAGTGGAAAGTATGGTGGCCTCGGTTTGGTTACCCAAAGTCTGGCGAAAACCATCCAGCACCGGGCCCATTTGTTCGATGGCAAAGGCGAAGCGACCCCGCAGATCGAGTGGTGCGGTGGTGTGGTTGAGACCGAGCGCCCAAACAGACATGTTGCAGATTATAAAATTTGAATCTATGGATGTTATGTCGCTTATGGTTCATTTGCTGAACTTTCTGGCCCCGGCCTGTGCAGTGGCCGCCTGGTTGGCCTTGGCGGGCCCGTTGGTAACCCGCTCTTACCCCGGTTGGCGGGCCTGGCGCCGTCAGTTCATCTTTAACAGTTGCAGCGGGATTGCCGTGTTGCTGCTGGGGCTGTGGTGGTTCGGCAATGATGGGAAAGTTGTCACTTATGCGGCCATGGTGCTGGCCTGCGCAACCAGCCAGTGGTTGTTAACCCTTTAGCCAGGACGCTCGCAGGCGCTGGGTTAACATTGAAAAATCATTTATGAATGCGCCAACCCCCATAGACACACTGATGACCGCTGTCACTGACAGCCATCGGTTAAGGGAAATCCCCTACAACTACACCTCGTTTTCCGACCGTGAGATCGTGATCCGGTTGCTGGGGGATCAGGCTTGGCGGATTTTGGAGCAACTGCGCTTCGAACGCCGCACCGGCCGCTCGGCGCGCATGTTGTTTGAGGTCTTAGGCGATATTTGGGTGGTGCAGCGCAACCCGTATTTGCAGGACGATTTGCTGGACAACCCGGCGCGACGCCGTTTGCTGGTCGAGGCCTTGCGCCACCGCTTGCAAGATGTGCAGGCGCGCAGACAGCAGCAAGCCGGCGATGACGCTGCCCGCGACGCACAGGTCGGGCTATTGATGGACGCGGCGCAGCAGGCGGTCGACCAATTTGCTCAGCAATTTGATCAAATCAACGCTTTGCGCAAAAAAGCCCAGAAAGTGTTGCGTAAATGCACTGCTCACGACAATATCAAGTTCGATGCCATGAGCCGGGTGACGCATGTGACCGACGCCACCGACTGGCGGGTCGAGTACCCGTTTGTGGTGCTGACCCCGGACAGCGAAGCCGAAATGGCGCGTCTGGTCAAAGCGTGTATCGATCTGGGCTTGACCATCGTGCCGCGTGGCGGCGGCACCGGCTACACCGGCGGCGCGATTCCGCTGACATGGCAAAGCGTGGTCATCAACACCGAAAAACTCACCGCCATGCACGCGGTTGAAAACGTGGTGTTGCCGGGCTTGGTACAAGCCACACCTACGCTGTGGACCGAAGCCGGTGTGGTCACTCAACGCGTGGCTGATGCCGCCGAGGCTGCCGGTCTGGTGTTTGCGGTCGACCCGACATCGGCTGAAGCGTCTTGCATAGGCGGCAACATCGCCATGAACGCGGGCGGCAAAAAAGCCGTGCTCTGGGGCACGGCGTTGGACAACCTGGCGAGCTGGCGCATGGTCACGCCGGATGCGCTGTGGCTGGAGGTGGTGCGTATCCACCACAACCTTGGCAAGATCCACGATGCCGACATGGCCAGTTTCGAGTTGCGCTACTTTGAAGCCGACGGCGTCACACCGGTTCGTACCGAGCGTTTGGACATACCGGGCAGCAGTTTTCGCAAAGCCGGTTTGGGTAAAGATGTCACGGACAAATTTTTAAGCGGTTTGCCCGGTGTGCAAAAAGAAGGCTGCGACGGCTTGATCACCAGTGCGCGCTGGATATTGCACCGCATGCCGGCCCACACCCGCACCGTGTGTCTGGAGTTCTTCGGACCGGCGCACCAGGCGGTGCCCAGCATCGTCGAGATCAAAGACTACATGTTTCAGGTCGCCAAACAAACAGGTACCTTGCTGGCGGGCTTGGAGCATTTGGACAACCGCTATTTGAAAGCCGTGGGTTACACCACCAAATCCAAGCGCGGCGGCTTGCCCAAGATGGTGTTGTTCGGTGATATTGCAGGCGACGATGCCGACGATGTGGCACGCGTCACGTCTGAAGTGGTGCGTTTGGCCAATGCCCGCAGCGGCGAAGGATTCATCGCCATCAGCCCTGAGGCACGCAAAAAATTCTGGCTAGACCGCAAACGCACCGCTGCCATCAGCCGGCACACCAACGCATTCAAGATCAACGAAGACGTGGTCATTCCGCTGCCGCGCATGGCCGAATACACCGATGGCATTGAGCGCATCAACATCGAACTGTCGCTGCGCAACAAAATTGCATTGTGTGATGCCTTGAGCGATTTGCTCGGTAACGGACAACTGCCCATGGCGGCGGTGGACGATGAGCTTGACAGACCGTCGCCGGAGTTGCTGCAAGAACGGGTCGAGCAAGCGCTGGCGTTGATAGCCGAAGTGCGCGGCTTGTGGCAGTCATGGTTGAGCGGCATAGACCATTTTCAATTGCAATTGCAAAACCACGAATTGCGTGCCAGTTGGAAAACCCAGTTGCGCGCAGAGTTGCACAACTTGTTCAGCGGCGCGGCGTTCGCGCCTTTGCGCCGCGAGTTCGACAAAGTGCACCAGCAGGTGCTCAAAGGCCGGGTCTGGGCTGCGCTGCATATGCATGCAGGCGACGGCAATGTGCACACCAATTTGCCTGTCAACAGCGACGATTACGACATGCTGCAAACCGCTCATCAGGCGGTCGATCGCATCATGGCGCTGGCGCGTTCGCTAGACGGTGTGATCTCCGGTGAACACGGCATTGGCATCACCAAGTTGGAGTATTTGACAGATGCCGAGTTGCAGCCGTTTGCCGACTACAAAGCGCGCATAGACCCCAACGGTCATTTCAACAAAGGCAAATTGCTGCGTCAAAAGTCAAACACAGACGACATGCGCACGGCAGACTTGAGCCAGGCTTACACACCGAGTTTCGGCTTGATGGGGCACGAGTCGCTGATCATGCAGCAGTCAGACATCGGTGCGATCTCCGACTCGATCAAAGACTGTTTGCGCTGTGGCAAATGCAAACCGGTGTGCGCCACCCACGTGCCGCGCGCCAATTTGCTCTACAGTCCGCGCGACAAAATTTTGGCGACCTCCTTGTTGATCGAAGCCTTTTTGTACGAGGAGCAAACCCGCCGCGGTGTCTCCATCAAGCATTGGGAAGAATTTGAAGACGTGGCCGACCATTGCACGCTGTGCCACAAATGCGCCACCCCTTGCCCGGTCAACATCGACTTCGGCGAAGTCAGCATGAACATGCGCAACCTGTTGCGCAAAATGGGCCAGCAAAGTTTCCGGCCTGCGTCTGCGTTTCAGTCCTGGTTGGTTGGCACGGTCAATCCGCAAGCGATTCAAATCGGCCACCAACTCACACGCCTGGGCATGCAAGCGCAACGCATGGCCAACGGTGTGTTCACGACTTTGGCGCGCAAACAAACCCGCCAGCCCCCGGCCTCGATCGGCGCGGCCAGTGTGAAAGCGCAGGTCATCCATTTTGTGAACAAAAAAATGCCGGCCGGTTTGCCCAATAAAACCGCGCGTGCCTTGCTTGACATTGAAGACCGCGATTACGTGCCCATCATCCGCAACCCACAGACCACCAGCGCGGATGCAGAAGCGGTGTTTTACTTTCCCGGTTGCGGCTCCGAGCGTTTGTTCAGCCAAGTGGGTTTGGCTACGCAAGCCATGCTCTGGCACGCAGGGGTGCAAACCGTGTTGCCGCCCGGCTATTTGTGCTGCGGTTATCCGCAACGCGGCTCTGGCCAGCAGGACAAGGCCGACAAAATCATCACCGACAACCGGGTGTTGTTTCACCGTGTCGCCAATACGCTGAACTATCTGGACATCAAAACCGTGGTGGTCAGTTGCGGCACCTGCTTTGACCAATTGCAAGGCTACGAGTTCGACAAAATTTTCCCCGGTTGCCGCATTGTCGACATCCACGAATATTTGCTCGGCAAAGGCGTCACGCTGCCCGGTGGTCAGGCATACCTGTACCACGACCCTTGCCACAGTCCGATGAAGCAACAAGCGCCGATGAAAACCGTCAAAGCTTTGTTGGGCGAACAAGTGATTGAGAGCAAACGCTGCTGCGGTGAAAGCGGCGGCCTGGCGTATGCAAGACCCGATGTGTCGACGCAAATCCGTTTTCGCAAAGAACAGGAAGTGCTCGCAGGGGAGGCCGAGTTGCGCGAGAAGGGCTGGGTCGCACCCAAAGACAATGTGAAAGTGCTGACCTCTTGCCCGAGTTGCCTCATTGGCTTGAACCGTTTCCAAGACGATTTACAAAACGGGCTGCTCGAAGCCGATTACATCGTGGTTGAAATGGCCAAAAAAATTCTGGGTGACAACTGGATGCCCGAGTATGTGCAACACGCCAATAACGGCGGCATAGAACGCGTATTGGTTTAAATCATGGCAGGCCTGCAATCCACCACACCGCAACCCACAGACATTGTGTTGCATGGTGCTTCCAAAATACTGGAAGTGTCATTTGACAACGGTCAGTCGTTTCGCCTGCCTTTTGAATTGTTGCGGGTTTACAGCCCCTCAGCCGAAGTGCAAGGCCACGGCCCGGGCCAGGAAGTGCTGCAAACCGGTAAACGCAACGTCGGCATACTCAGCCTCGAGCCGGTTGGCAATTACGGCGTGCAACCTTCGTTCAGCGACGGTCACAACAGCGGCATCTTTTCGTGGGACTACCTGCACTTTCTCGGCGTCAATCAAGAGCATTTGTGGACGCAGTACCAGCAGCGTTTGCAACAAGCCGGTGTGGATCGTGACGCACCCATGTCGGCGCGCGGCGGCCCGTCCTGCCATTCATAGGAAACTCCATGGCCAGCACCGATTTCGGATTCAAAACAGTAGACGAGCAGGAAAAAGCGCGGCGTGTGCGTGGCGTGTTCGATTCGGTGGCGTCCAAATACGACATCATGAACGATTTGATGTCGATGGGGCTGCACCGCGCATGGAAGGCCTATACCTTGTTGGTTGCCAATTTGAAACCCGGTGACAAGGTCTTGGATATCGCAGGCGGTACCGGCGACATGGCGCTGGCGTTTGCCGGCAAAGTGGGGGCTGGCGGTCAGGTGGTGCACACCGACATCAACCTGGCCATGCTGCGCCAAGGCCGCGAGCGTTTGACAGACAAAGGTGTGCTGCTGCCCACCTTGGTTTGCGACGCCGAGCAATTGCCTTTTACCGACGAGCATTTTGATTTGGTGTGTGTTGCTTTCGGTTTGCGCAACATGACGCACAAAGACCGCGCTTTGCGCGAGATGGCAAGAGTGCTCAAGCCGGGTGGAAAGCTATTGGTATTGGAATTTTCTAAAGTGGCGCCACCTCTGACCAAAGCGTATGACTGGTATTCATTCGAAGTTTTGCCACGCTTGGGGAAACTGGTGGCCGGGGATGACGCCAGTTACCGTTATCTGGCGGAGTCGATACGCATGCACCCGGATCAGCAAAGCCTCAAAGTCCTTATGCAGCAAAGTGGCTTTGCGCATGTGGACATACACAACTTGAGTCTGGGCGTGGTCGCGCTTCATGTTGGAATACGTTGTTGATGGTCGTGTCAGTGTTTTGCGGAGTTCTAGTCAAATGAAATTCATCAGTGTGTTGCTTGCTTTGTTTTTGTTGTTGTCCGGCATGCATGCCGATGCGGCCAAACGTTTCGGTGGCGGCAGGTCCATGGGCCAGCAATCCGGCAACGTGACCCAACGCGAAGCCGGGCGACCCGCTGCGCCCCCGAATGCTGCGCCGAATGCCTCACCCAACGCCGCCCCCGCCCCGGCACCTGCGCCACAACCGGCGGCCGCTCCGCGTCGGCCTTGGGGCGCGATGCTCGGTGGACTCGCCGCTGGCTTGGGCCTGGCCTGGCTGGCGCATTCTTTGGGATTCGGTGCTGAATTCGGACAATTGCTGATGTTTGCTTTGATCGCCATGGCGGTGGTGGCGCTGATCGGTTTCTTTATGCGCAGACGCGGGCCGCAGGTGCCGGCCGACCCTTATGCTTATGGCGGAGCCGGTTCGTCCACCAACCCGGGCAACGTGCCTCAGTACAACCCGGCCAAGGTAGGTAACGATGCCTCGGCCAGGCCATGGGAACAGAACAACGCCGCATTTGACAGTGCAGCACCTGCGCGTTCCGGCGTACGCATAGGCTCATCTTTGATCGGCGGCAGTCAGAACTGGTTCATCCCGGCAGACTTTGATGTGCAAGGCTTTGTGTCTGCCGCCAAGCAAAACTTCATCAGCTTGCAAGCCGCCTGGGACCGTTCCGATATTCCGGCGCTGCGTGCCATGATGACTGACAGCATGCTGCATGAAATTCAAACCCAACTGGCTGAGCGTGAAACCTTGGTGCAAGGTCCCAACACCACCGAAGTGGTGATGATCGAAGCCCAGTTGCTCGGCATTGAAGATTTGGGCGAAGGCTATATGGCCAGCGTCGAGTTCTCCGGCATGATTCGCGAAGAGGCGAATGCCGCGCCCAGCCCGTTTCGCGAGGTCTGGAACATGACCAAACCCAAAACCGGCGGCGCCGGCTGGCTGGTCGCTGGCGTACAGGCATTGCAATAATCCGGCCTCACACATACTTTCAATTACCCGGACACCCATGGCCATTGTTTCCCCGCTTGCAGACATGTCTGCCCGTTTGTCCGGTTTGATCGGTGCATTCACTTTGCCGGACTGGCTGTTGCATGAATTGCAGGACAAAGTTGTTTTGCTGCTCAACCACGTCATCGGCCAGGAGCCTGCGGCTTTGGAGCGACTGCGTCGCCAGCAAGGCCGTTGCGTGCAACTGAGTTGGCGTGAGTTCCGTTTGCAATGGTTGATCACGCCTGCCGGTTTGCTGGCGCGCGCCGATGCCCACACCGTTGCTGACTTGCATTTGCATGTCAATCAGGAGGCACCACTGACGCTTGTTCAAGCTTTGATCAAGGGTGAAAAACCAGCCATGCGCATAGACGGCGACGTGATGCTGGCCGCTGACATCAACTGGCTGGTCGACCATGTGCGCTGGGACATGGAAGAAGACCTGTCGCGCGTCTTCGGGGACGCCACCGCTCACCACATGGCTGTTTTTTTCAAACGCGTCGCCTCGTCTTTGCGTGAGTTTGTCGCCAAATGACGCGCCTGTACCGTGGCGTTTTCATCCTGTGGATCGTGCTGCGCTTTGGCCTGGACGAACTGCTGCTTTCAGGCTTTAAACAAGCTTGGCTGATCCGCTTGACCCGCGTGCTCACCATAGGCCGCGACCTGAGTGCGCCGCGTGGCCAGCGGTTGCGTCAGGCGCTTGAACATTTAGGCCCTATTTTTGTCAAGCTCGGTCAGGTTTTGTCCACCCGCCGCGATTTGCTGCCCAACGACATCGCCGATGAACTGGCCAAGTTGCAAGACCAGGTGCCGCCTTTTCCCTCAGAGGTGGCAGTGGCTTCGATTGAACGTGCATTCGGCCGTCCTGTGGATGACATTTTCAGCCGCTTCGACAGGGTGCCGGTGGCCAGCGCATCGATTGCTCAAGTCCATTTCGCCAGCTTGCGCAACAGCAGCGGGCAGGAGCGCGAGGTGGCGGTCAAGGTGCTGCGCCCGGGCATGCTTAAGGTCATAGACAAAGACCTGGAACTCATGCGCACCATGGCCGTTTGGCTGGACCGCTTGTCCACTGACGGCAAACGCTTGAAGCCGCGCGAAGTGGTGGCCGAGTTCGACAAATACCTGCACGATGAACTTGATCTGGTGCGCGAGGCCTCCAACGCCACGCAACTGCGGCGCAACATGGAGGGCTTGAATCTGGTGTTGATCCCCGAAATGGTTTGGGATTACTGCACCCGCGACGTCATCGTCATGGAGCGAATGCACGGCGTGCCCATCAGCCATGTGGAGGCGTTGCGCCAGGCCGGGGTGGACATTCCCAAGCTGGCGCGCGACGGCGTGACCATTTTTTTCACCCAGGTGTTTCGAGATGGTTTTTTCCATGCCGACATGCACCCGGGCAACATCCAAGTCAGTGTGGCGCCGGCCACTTTCGGGCAATATGTGTCGCTGGATTTCGGCATCGTTGGCACCTTGACCGAGTTCGACAAAGAATACCTGGCGCAAAACTTCACCGCATTTTTCCGCCGCGATTACAAACGCGTGGCCGAGTTACATATCGAATCGGGCTGGGTTCCGGCGCACACGCGGGTGGATGAACTCGAGTCCGCGATTCGCTCTGTGTGCGAGCCTTATTTCGACCGGCCGCTGAAAGAAATTTCGCTGGGCATGGTGTTGATGCGTTTGTTCCAAACCTCGCGCCGCTTTCAAGTCGAGATTCAGCCGCAACTCGTGTTGCTGCAAAAAACCTTGCTCAATATCGAAGGCTTGGGCCGACAACTCGACCCTGAGCTGGATTTGTGGAGCACGGCCAAGCCGTTTTTGGAAAAGTGGATGCTCGAGCAAATCGGGCCTCAGCGTTTGTGGAAACAACTCAAAGATGAGGCGCCGCGTCTGGCCAAGATGCTGCCCGAGATCCCGCGACTGGTGCATGCGTTTTTACAGCGCGATCAAGAGGAAGAGCGTCGCCAATTGTTGGAATTGATTCGCATGCAGCAACGCACCAATCGCACGCTACAGGCCTTGTTGCTGTTGGCGCTTGGCTTTTTTGCAGGCATGGTGATCACCGCCTTGCTCGGTGTCTGGAGCTTGGCTGCGTGATTATTCGCTGGCCGCAGGTGTGCGGCGGCGCGATTGGCGCGCGATCTGAATGCCGTAGATGACCACAGCCAGCGAGACCACCAGCATCAGCAGACTGGCGGCCGCATAAATCGAGGGGTTGACCCCGCGTCTGGCGTAATTGAAGATCACTTGCGGCAAGGTGGTAACGCCGGGGCCGGCCAGAAATTCTGAAATCACCACGTCGTCAAATGACAGCGTGAAAGTCAGCAACCAGGCCGCCAGCAGCGCTTGCGTCATATTGGGCAAGGTCACCAGAAAAAACACCTGGAACGGGCGGCAACCCAAGTCGAGTGCAGCTTCTTCGATGGAACGGTCCATTTCCTTGAGACGGGATTGAATCACCACGCTGGCGTAGGCCATGCCCAGCAGCGCATGCCCCAGCACGATAGTGAACGTACCGCGCTCGGGCCAGCCCAGCAAGCGCTCCATGCCCACAAACAACAGCAGCAAGGACAAGCCGATGATGACCTCGGGCATGACCAGCGGCGAGGACAACATGGCGTTGAACAAAGTGCGGCCCCGGAAGTTGCCAAAGCGCACCAGCGCAAAAGCCGCCAGCGTAGCCAGTACCGTGCCCAGGGTGGCGCTCATAAAGGCCACGTTCAAAGACAGCGAGAAACCTTCGACCAGCCGCGAGTCGTTCCACAGCGCCTGGTACCAGCGCAGCGAAAAACCGGTGAACACGCTGTCCTGGCGCGTGCTGTTGAAAGAGAACACCACCAAAAACAACAGTGGCAGGTAGAAAAATACGAACACACCGCTGAGCCACAAACTGCTGATGTGCCGCTTCAGCCAAGAGGTGATCATGCGGACAACTCCTGCTCGGCCTGGCGAGTCACGCGCTGGTTGTACCAGGCCAGCGGCATGACCACGCCGACGATCATGGCGATGGCCAGCGCACTGGCGCGCGGCCAGTTATTGCTGCTGAACATCTCATCCCAGACCACGCGGCCTATCATGAGATTTTCTGCGCCGCCCAGTAAAGACGGGATGACGAATTCACCCAGACAAGGGATGAACACCAGCATGGATCCGGCGACGATGCCCGAGCGGCTGAGTGGAACGGTCACCAGCCAGAAGGTTTGCCAGGGAGTGGCGCCCAGGTCTTGCGAAGCCTCCAGCAGGCGTTGATCCAGCTTGACCAGATTGGCATAAAGCGGCAACACCATGAAGGGCAGGTACACATAAGTCATGCCCAGCAACATGGACACATCGTTATAAAGCATTTGTAGGGGCTCGCTCGTGACGCCCAGAAAGATCAACAGGTGGTTGATGATGCCCTGGTCAGTCAGCAGGCCCTTCCATGCGTAGACGCGCAACAAAAAAGAGGTCCAAAACGGCAGCATCACCATCAGCAGCAACATGGGACGCACGGAGGCTTTGCTGCGCGCCAGAAAGTAGGCAAACGGGTAACCGAAAAACAAACACAGCAAGGTGGTCCACAGGGCGTATTTCAGCGACAGCAAGTAGGACTCGGTGTACAAGGTTTGCAGCCAACCGCTGTCGGCATCGTGTAACAGCGAGACGTAGTTGGACAGCTTCAGGTGCAGTGAAATTTGCCCGTTGTCGCTGGCGATGATGGCCGCAAAAGGGTTCAAGCCTTCGCCCATGTCGGTCACGCTGATGCGCAACAAAATGAAAAACGGGGTGGCGAAAAACAGCAACAGCCAAAGCCAAGGAACGCTCAGCACCAGCGTGCGGCCATGGTGCAAAAAAACGCGGCTGAAAAACTCGTGGGCTTTAGTCATGGCCGGTACCCAGCATGTACAAAATAAAAGGCGGGCGACTGCATGCTGAGACAGGGCCCGCCTTCAAGGCTTATTTGCCTTTCTTGAAGCTGGTGTAAACCGCGGTCATGGACTCGCGGGTAGCGTTACCCAAGGCAGCCGGTGACACCATCAAAGCCAGATTGGCTTCATCAGGGAACACGGTTTTGTTTTGCGCCACTTCAGGGTTGACATTGGCCAAGCTGGCTTTGTTGGCAGTGGGGTAGCCCAATTCATTGGTTTGCGAAGCAGACACTTCAGCCTTCAGGTAATAGTTGATGAAGGCCATGGCATTGTTCGGGTGCTTGGCATCTGCCGGTACCGCCAGGTTGTCAAAAAAGATCAGGCCGCCGGTTTTGGGCAACAGGGCTTCGATGTCGTGGCCGCTTTTGTTTTCCTTGGCGCGGGCGGCTGCAATATTGAAGTCACCAGCCCAACCCAATGCCACACAGGCTTTGCCGCCGGCCAGGTCGTCGATCATGGTGCTGGTGAACAAGCGGATGTCTTTGCGCACCTTGGCCAGCATCTCACCGGCAGCTTTGTGGTCGGCTGCGTCTTCAGAATAAGCGTTTTTGCCGATGTAGTGCAATGCCGGGGGCAGGATTTCGGTGGGTGAATCCAAGAAAGCAATACCGCAGGATTTGAGCTTGCTGGTGTAGGTCGGGTTGAACACCAGGTCCCAGGCGTTGTCAGGCATGGGCGTGCTGCCCAACGCTTTGGCTACCTTGGCCTTGTTGATGGCAACGGTAGTGAAACTCCAGGCCCAGGGGATGACATGCTCGTTGCCGGGGTCGACACCGACCAATTTGGTCATCAAAGCCGGGTCCAGGTTTTTGTAATTCGGGATTTGCGCCTTGTCCAGTTTTTTCAGCAAACCGGCTTCGACTTGGGCTTTGACAAACACAGAGCCGGGCACCACGATGTCAAAACCGGTGTTGCCGGCCACCAGTTTGGCTTGCAATGCTTCGTTGGTTTCAAAGGTTTGGTAGTTGACCTTGATGCCGGTTTCTTTTTCAAAGTTGGCGATCAGGTCCTGGGCCACGTAATCCGGCCAGTTGTAAATATTGAGTACTTTTTCTTCTGTGTTGACGGCGGCAACGGGCGCGGCAGCCTTGGGTTCTTCTTTTTTACCGCAAGCGGCAAGGGCCAGTGCGGCCAGCAATACGAGGGAAAAACGGTGGGTCATGGGGTGAAACTCCAGGCAAAGAGTGGGAACAGGCGGGCTGGAACCTGCGGCTCAGGTCCGCCCGCTAGTATAAAGACACAAACTGTGGTGTTAAGAGGAATATCGGGCAAGCAAGACCGAAAAGCATACAATCTGTGGCTTTGTCAAGCACTTTGAACCAGCGGTAACACCATGCCAATTTATGCCTACAAATGCGCAGCTTGCGGCTTTGCCAAAGATTTGCTGCAAAAAATGTCCGACCCGCCTCTGACCGACTGTCCTCAATGCCATCAACCGTCCTTCAGTAAACAATTGACAGCGGCCGGTTTTCAGCTCAAGGGCTCGGGTTGGTACGCCACCGATTTCAAAACCGGCAGCAGTCCGGTCGCCGCTCCTGCTGGCGGCGGCGATGCACCGGCCACCACGGCGTCCCCCGCCAAAACCGACACACCTGCTGCCACCGCTTCAGCCAGCGCCTGCGCGCCTAACTGCGCCTGCCACTGAAGCAGCCCACTTTTTCAATGAACATCAAAAAATACATATTTGCAGGCTTGCTGGTTTGGCTGCCCTTGGCCATCACCTTGTGGGTGCTGAGCTGGCTGGTGGGCGCCATGGACGGCATTTTTGCCAATGTGCTGTATGGCCTGAGCAGTGTGTTGCCGCAAGCGGTCAGCGACTCTTTGCAGCATTTGCTGCAAATCCGTGGCCTGGGTGTGGTGTTGGTGTTTTTGGTGCTGGTCATCACAGGCGCGTTTGCATCCAATGTCGCCGGTCGCTGGCTGGTCACGCAATGGGACAAACTTTTCACGCACATTCCCATCGTCAAATCCATTTACACCAGTGTCAAAAAAGTCTCTGACACTTTGTTTTCCAGTAACGGTAATGCGTTTCGCAAAGCCGTTCTGATCCAGTACCCGCGCCAGGGCGCGTGGACGATTGCGTTTCAAACCGGTACGCCCACGGGCGAACTGGTGGACCACGTGGGCCAGGGTTACATCAATGTGTATGTCCCTACTACTCCCAACCCAACCAGCGGTTTTTTCCTGGTGGTGCCGGCCGCCGATGTGATTGAGTTGAACATGAGCGTGGATCAGGCGTTGACCTATGTGATTTCCATGGGCGCGGTGTCCCTGGACCAGCCTGTTTTGAAAAATCCGTCCTGAACCAAGCCTGCCTTTGGCGGCTTGTCTCCATTTAAGAAACCTGTAACGAAAGAATTTTGAACATGGCAATGCGATCTCATTACTGCGGCTTGGTGACCGAAGCCCTCCAAGGACAAACCGTCACTTTGTGTGGCTGGGTCAATCGCAGACGTGACCACGGTGGCGTGATTTTTGTCGATTTGCGTGACCGCGAAGGTTATGTGCAAGTGGTGTGTGACCCGGATCGCGCCGAGATGTTCCAACAAGCCGAAGAGCTGCGTAACGAATTTTGTATTCAGATCAAAGGTCTGGTGCGTTTGCGACCTGACGGTACCTCTAATGACAACTTGAAAAGCGGCAAGATTGAAGTGTTATGCCACGAACTCGTGGTGTTGAACCCCTCTGTCACACCACCGTTCCAGTTGGACGATGACAACTTGTCTGAGACCACACGCCTGACACACCGGGTGCTGGATTTGCGTCGTCCTTACATGCAGAAAAACCTGATGCTGCGCTACAAAGTAGCGATGGCCGTGCGCAAGTTTTTGGACGCCAATGGTTTTGTCGACATAGAAACGCCCATGCTGACCAAGAGCACACCCGAAGGTGCGCGTGACTATTTGGTGCCCAGCCGTGTGCATGACGGTCATTTCTTTGCGCTGCCGCAGTCACCGCAGTTGTTCAAGCAATTGTTGATGGTCTCGGGTTTTGACCGCTACTACCAGATCACCAAATGTTTCCGCGATGAAGACTTGCGCGCCGATCGCCAGCCTGAATTCACCCAGATCGATATCGAAACTTCGTTCATGGACGAAGAAGAAATCCGCGCTTTGTTTCAGAACATGATCAAAGGCGTGTTCGTGGAAGCACTGGGTATTGAACTCGGCGACTTCCCCATCATGGCTTACAGCGAAGCCATGCACCGCTTTGGCTCTGATAAACCTGACTTGCGCGTCAAACTCGAATTCACCGAGTTGACCGATGTCATGGCTGATGTGGATTTCAAAGTCTTCAGCGCACCGGCCACCACACCGGGCGGTCGCGTGGTCGCCTTGCGCGTGCCCAACGGCGGCGAAATGAGCCGGGGCGAAATCGACAGCTACACCGAGTTCGTGAAAATTTACGGTGCCAAGGGTTTGGCGTGGATCAAGGTCAACGATGTCGCCGCCGGGCGCGACGGTTTGCAGTCACCTATTGTGAAAAACATCCATGACGCTGCCATCACTGAGATTTTGAAACGCACTGGCGCTCAAAACGGCGACCTGTTGTTCTTCGGTGCTGACAAAGCCAAAGTGGTGAATGACGCCATCGGCGCCTTGCGTTTGAAAGTCGGTCACAGCGAGTTCGGCAAAAAGCAAGGCTTGTTGGAAAACCGTTGGGCACCTTTGTGGGTGGTCGACTTTCCGATGTTTGAGTACGACGAAGAAGCCCAGCGTTACAACGCGGTGCACCACCCGTTCACCGCGCCCAAAGACGGCCACGAAGACTGGATGGTCACTGCCCCCGAAAAATGCGTGGCCAAGGGCTATGACATGGTGTTGAACGGTTGGGAAATCGGCGGTGGTTCAGTCCGTATTCACCGCGCCGATGTGCAGCAAAAAGTCTTTGATGCCCTCAAGATCACGCCCGAAGAAGCGCAAATCAAATTCGGCTTTTTGCTCGACGCATTGCAATACGGCGCACCGCCTCACGGCGGTCTGGCTTTTGGCTTAGACCGCATTGTTACTTTGATGACCGGTGCCGAATCGATTCGCGATGTGATCGCCTTTCCCAAAACCCAGCGCGCCCAGTGCTTGTTGACACAAGCGCCTTCACTGGTGGATGAAAAACAGCTGCGCGAACTGCACATCCGTTTGCGTAACCTCGACGTCAAAGCGGCCTGACACCATGACCCAATCCATGGCTGATCAAGGCGTACCCATCTCCGTCAAAATCCGCGAGCGGGTGCTGGCGTCCAAGCAGCGTTTTCATGCGAACGACAACATCGCCGAATTTATTCAACCGGGCGAACTCGAAGCCCTGCTGGATGAAGTCGAAGACAAAATGAAAGCGGTGCTTGAGAGTCTGGTGATTGACACGGCCAATGACCACAACACCAATGACACGGCCAAACGCTTGGCCAAGATGTATGTGAAAGAAGTGTTCAACGGCCGTTATGTGCAAGCGCCTGAGATCACCGAATTCCCCAATGCCGAGCGTTTGAACGAGCTCATGATCGTCGGCCCCATCACCGTGCGCAGCGCCTGCAGTCACCATTTTTGCCCCATCATCGGCAAAATATGGATAGGCATACTGCCCAACAAAAACACCAACGTCATCGGCTTGTCCAAATACGCCAGACTGGCTGAATGGGTGATGGGCAGGCCGCAAATTCAGGAAGAAGCCGTGGTGCAACTGGCTGACTTGATACAGCAAAAAACCCGTCCTGATGGTTTGGCGTTGGTGATGGAAGCCTCGCATTTCTGCATGGCCTGGCGCGGCGTCAAGGACTTGGACAGCCGCATGATCAACTCGGTCATGCGCGGTGCTTTCCTCAAAGACCCGATTTTGCGGCGCGAGTTTTTAGCGCTGATCCCGCAAAAAAATTAAAGCGCTGCGGCTTTGCCTGCATCTGACGCCTCCCCATGACTCGCTTGCTTGGTTGCGACTTCAGCAGCAGTCCATCTCCCAGAAAACGCATTGTGATCGCCTGGGGCGAGGCCGCAGGGGACCGCGTGGTACTGAAGCAATTGCAACAGTTTCCTGCGCTGGCGGCTTTCAGCGAATGTTTGCATACACCCGGCCCTTGGGTAGGTGGTTTCGATTTGCCCTTTGGGTTGCCGCGCGAGTTGGTTGAAACCTTGGGATGGCCCACCGATTGGCTGGCTTGCATGCGGCATTTTGCGCAACTCAGCCGAGACGACATACGCGCGCAATTTGCCGGGTTTTGCAATCAGCGTCCGGTCGGTGGGAAGTTTGCGCACCGCGCTACCGATTTGCCTGCGGGCTCCAGTCCTTCCATGAAATGGGTGAACCCGCCGGTGGCGTTCATGATGCACGCCGGTGTGCCTTTGTTGTTGCAAGCCGGTGTGTATTTTCCTGGCTTGCATGATGGCGATAAGCAGCGCGTGGCCTTAGAGGCTTACCCGGGCATGTGGGCGCGGCGGGTGCTGCAACGGCAAAGTTACAAAAACGACGCCGCAGCCAAACAAACCAACGAACGTTGGCTGGCGCGCAAAAATTTATTGCATGCCTTGGTCTGGGGTCACGACGATGTGCCTGTGCGTTTGAAGCTGAGTTCGGCCATGGCAGACACGTTGGTGGACGACGCCAGCGGCGACAGTTTGGACGCGGTGATTTGCATGATGCAAGCCGCATGGGCACAACAGCGGTTCGAACAAGGCGACCCGCTGTATGGTTTGCCGCCTGACATGGACCGGTTGGAAGGATGGATACTCAACGCATGAGCGAACCGGTGTTTGCACAAGTGATTGAGACGCCGCGCATGTGGTTGCGCTGTCCCATGCCGGGCGACGGTGATGCGCTTTACCAGTGTGTGCAACAAACGCTGGCGCAATTGCAGACCTGGCCTGACTCTTTGCCTTGGGCGTTGCAACCGCAGTCAACGGACATTTCGGAAAACTATTGCCAGACCTGTTATGCCGCCTGGGTGATGGGTTTGCGTTGGCCGCTGTTGATGTGGGATAAAGACACGGCGCAATTGGCGGGCAGCGTTGGTTTTCACCAAATCAACCATGACACGCAAACATGGGAGTTGGGTTATTGGTGCAGTCAGCCGTATCAAGGACAAGGGCGCATGACAGAAGCGGTGTCGGTGTTGACCGCGTATGTGCGGGAGCACTGGCCGCAAGTGCGCATGCTGTGTCGCATAGATGAACGCAATACAGCCAGTTTGAGTGTGGTGCAAAAAGCAGGTTTCAGATTGGAAAAAAAAGAGACGCTGGTATCAGACAGTGGCGCGGTTTACCAAGTGCAGCATCATGTGCTCGGGCGCGCGCTGCATACCGGGCAATCGGATTGACGTTGTAAACGCATCTCTGTCCAACTCAGGTCGCGCCCGTCCAGCATTTGCAAACGCCCGGCCAACGATTGGCCTAGACCTGTGAGCAATTTCAAAGCTTCAGCGGCTTGCAAACTGCCGATCACACCGACCAAAGGTGCCAACACGCCCATGGTGGAACAACTGACTTCCTCGGGTGCATCGGCTGGCGGGAAGACGCAGGCATAGCAGGGCGATGCAGCGTCCCGCACATCGTAAGTGGTGAGTTGTCCATCAAGCCGGATGATGGCGCCGCTGACCAGGGGCACGCCATGCGTCACACACGCAGCGTTCAATGCGTGGCGGGTTTGAAAATTGTCGGTACAGTCCAACGCCACGTTGGCGTCAGCTATGAGTTGGTGCAACAAAGCGGCGTCGGCGCGTTCAGAAATGGTTCGCACATGCACGTCCGGGTTGAGTGCAAGCATGGCGGTGCGCGCGGATACTACCTTGAGCTGACCTATGCGCTCGGTGTTGTGCGCGATCTGGCGTTGCAGATTGGTTAAATCGACCGTGTCGTGGTCAAT
>CANGCZ010000010.1 GCA_947452325.1 Comamonadaceae bacterium
CGCACCATGGCCGCACAGTGGGTGCAACACATGGTGGCGCCTGCCCGGCTGAAAGACGCGGTGTTCATCAACGCAATCATCGACATGTTCGAGCGCAAATCAGCGGCTGTGTTTGAGCGCCAACAACATGCCTTGTTGAACCGCCCGGACGCCAGCGATGTGCTCTCACACATCCACATTCCCTGCATGGTGATGACTGGCGAACACGACGGCTGGGCCGATGTGGCACAGCACCGCGCCATGGCAAATGTGTTGCCTGCGAAAACCGAGGTGTGTGTGGTTGCACATGCCGGCCACATGCTGACCATGGAAGAACCGGCGGCCGTGGCTCAGCTGTTTCGGAACTGGTTGAATTGAGACACCGGTTTTTTCTGCAACTCGGCTTGTTGACGCAACGAACGTAACAAGCCTGTGACCATCAAGGCTTGCGCCACGTAGTAGGTGGCCAACACCCACAGCCCGGCATAAGGCAAGGGACTGATAAATCTATCGATAGCCAGCACAGCGTCTGACAGCATGAACAACGTGGCGCCGATGGCGGTCCACACACTGCCACTGTCCTTCAAGTGCATGCTTCGTCCCCAAGCCTGTGCTGCCATCAGCGCAATCACCGTCACATAGACCGCGACGGGAATTCGCATGTTTATCGGCAAGCCATTGAAAAACAGCAGCGCGTACATCAGCGCACCAGCGATCACGCAACGCCACAACGCAGTTCGGCTTGAGAACACCGGCGCGTCCGTGATGAGCAGCTTGAAATAGCAGATGAGCGCCAGCAGAAACGCCACCAAGCCAGGCAGAAACAAGCCCGGGTACAGCAACAACACATCGCCAACCCAACTCAAGCCCAGTGCGCGCACCAGCCAGGTTTGCGGTTTGTCCTGCAGCCCATTGGGCAGCCAGGCGACAAACATCAACAACATCAAGGCGGTTGGCTTGGCGAGGTTATAGACATCCACCCAGCCGCAGGCCGACGCCGCAGTCGACATCGCGGCAAACTGCACATAAGCGCACATCAACGGTTGGATGCGGTTTTGCAGCAAAGCATTCACGCCCCATAAACCTGCGCTAACAGCCAGCACACTCACCGCTGCGTCGCCCCAGACCATGCTGTCCATGTGCCACAACACCTCCATGGCCGCGCCCAATAACAACACAAACCAGCCAACCGCCCATTGCAAACTGCTGCGCTGTTGCTCAGGTTCAAACGGCCGGTGTTGGTCAAGCGTGAACGCAGGTTGCGCAAAACGCGCAGCCACATCGGCCGGTCGCCAGCCGGGGTGACTGCACCAGACCCTGAGCTTGTCGCGCCAGCGTGAGGTGTGCCAACTGTCATGCAGTAAACCGCTGTAGACCTGCCAGTTGGCCCATAACGGGTCCCAGCTGTTGAGCGGTGCACGGGTGCCATAGACACAAGGCTCAAGCGCGTCTTCTTCTTTGAAACTGCCGAACAAACGGTCCCACACCACCCAGATGCCGCCGTAATTGCGATCGACATAGGCATCGTTGACCGCATGGTGAACACGGTGGTTCGAGGGCGAACAAAACCAGCGGTCAAACCATCCCAACTTGCCCACATGCTCGGTATGCACCCAGAACTGGTAGAGCAAATCGATGAGCGCGACGATGCCGAAAATAAATGGCGTGACACCAATGACAGCCATAGGAATGTAAAAAATCCAACCCACCGCCACACCTGATGTGGTTTGTCGCAGTGCCGTAGACAAGTTGTAGTGGTTGCTTTGGTGGTGCACCACATGGCCACCCCAGAACAGCGCCACTTCATGGCTGACCCGGTGATACCAGTAATAGCAAAAGTCATACAGCACGAGCGCAATCAACACGCCGTACCAGCTGTTCCAAAACTCGGGCTGTGGAAACAACGCAACCTGCTCGAACACCAAGGTGTAAATCGTGATGCGCAACAAGCGGGTGAACACCGCGCTCAACTGGCTGATGATGCCCAGACTGATGCTGTTGATCGCGTCATCCCAGCGGTAGGTTTGTGCCGTTTGATGACCTTGGCGTGACAAGCGCCAGCCCCACCACCATTCAAATGCAATAGCCAGAAAAAATACCGGTGCTGCCAAGACGATGATGAAGCCCATGACGCGTCCTTTCAGTGAATCACTGAGTTTTGGGCAGCAAAGCCCACAGCCGCAATGGCTGCTTCATGCGGCCCGCCAATTCACCTGCGGCCGCGCCTGTGCCCATGTACAAATCTGCACGAACAGCACCGACGATGGCGCTGCCGGTGTCTTGCGCAACCACCAGGCGTTGCAATGATTGTGTGGGTCCGGGCGACACCATCCACACCGGCGTACCGTATTCCAAACTTTGCGGATCGACCGCAATGGATCTGCCCGGGGTCAAAGGCAAGCCCTGTGCACCACGCGGCCCGATCAAGCTGTCAGTGATGGGTTCCTCTTTGAAAAATACATAACGCGGGTTGACCCATAACAATGTTTGCAATTTGCCGGGGTTGCGCTGCAACCAGGCTTTGATGCCCGGCCATGATGCGTCCTTGATCTCGTTGTTGTCGAGCAGCCAGCGGCCTATGCTTTGGTAAGGGTGTTCATTGGAAGCCGCGAATCCGACGCGCACTACGCGCACCCGGCCATCGCCCTCTGTGATGCGCAAGCGACCTGAGCCTTGTATGTGCAACACCATGGCGTCCACGGGATCGGCCAACCAAGCGATTTCTCTGCCGTGCAATGCAGCTTGCGCCGTTTGCTGTGTGTCAATCTCTTGTCGGGTGAACCAAGGCTGGCCTGTTTTCAAACCGGCTGGCGGTCGGTACAAAGGCACCGAAAACCCGTTGCCAGGCACGCGCCTGGCCTCCATCACCGGCTCGTAATACGCGGTCAACAAACCATTGGCCTCGCCGTCAAGCGACAGTACGCGGTGGGCTTGCAAGTTGTGCATCAGCCATAGGCGTTGCTCGCTGTCATCAGCCAGCGCCAAGCGGCGGATGTGCGGACACACCTCGGCCATCACCGTCCCGGGTCGCTCGCAGTTACCGAGCAACACCGACCAGACTTCGGCCATGGACTCTTTCTCCCAACCAGGCAAGTCGCTCCAAGGCACGGGCAGCAACTGGCTGCGACGCGGTTCCCCCGAGGCGTTTTCTTGAGGCGGCAGCGGACGACCGTTGGCGTCGACCGGTGAACGAATGACAGGCACAGATTCGCCCGGCGCGGCAACTGGCTTGTGCGGTCCTTTGACAGCGCAGGCTGTGAGCCACAAGACCAGGCCCGCGTGCCACAGCCGCGGTAAACCCGCGAAGCAGCGGGACCGGGCCGCAGCGATTACAGTGCCGCATGAACGGAGAAACACACACATGCTGCTGATTTTGCTGGAAGCCTTGAGCGCCGGAGCCATACTGGTATTGATCGTCTGGTGGACCATGTTCTCAGGGCGGCGTGATGGAGAACGCAAAGACGAAGATTGAATCACTGTGGCTGCGTACACAAAGAGGGCAGCTGGGCACGACGCTCTAGCAATACCCGCATATCCAGATCCGCCATGACACAGGCCGCGAGCTGCGGCTGACAAGCCAGCACCTGGCCCCAAGGGTCTACCCACATGGAATGGCCCCAGGTTTGCCTGCCGTTCTCATGCAAACCGCCTTGCGCAGCGGCGCCCACCCACACCAGGCTGTCGATGGCGCGCGCTCGCATCAGCACCTCCCAATGCGCAGCACCGGTGTGGTGAGTGAAAGCGCTGGGCACCAGCATCACATGCGCGCCCATGTTGGCAAGTTGCCGGTAAAGCGCCGGAAAACGCACGTCAAAACAAATGCTCAAACCGATGCGCCAGGTGTGGCCGTCGCGCGAGGGCAGATCAAAACACACTGGCGTGTCACCAGCCTGTTGCACCCGGGCTTCGTCGTAGCGCTCGACGCCATTATCGAAATGGAACAAATGGATTTTGTCGTAGCGGGCCACGCACTCGCCTGAGGGATTGAACACCAGACAGGTGTTGCGCACCCGGCTGCGGTCGCCGGGTACGGCGATAGGCAAGCTGCCTGCCACCAACCAGACGCCGTGTTGCGCGGCCATGCCTGACAAGCGGTTTTGCATGGGGCCGTCGCCAAAGGCTTCGGTGATGGCCAGTTTGTCGGTATCGCGTTGCCCCAGCAGACAAAAATACTCGGGCAGCACAGCCAGCTCAGCGCCTTGTGCTGCCGCTTGCGCCAACAAATCCGCAGCGCTGTCCAGGTTGTGCGGCATCGACACCCCGGAGACCATTTGCAATAAAGCCGCTTTCATGGACTGGCTCAGGGTTTGGCGGTGGCAGGCTTGGCATCGCCCGTGCTGCTGTCGACTTTGCTGACCTTGGGGTCTTTCCAAGTGCCTTGCACATGCAATTCCTGGGTGCTGGATTTCATCAACGGTTTGCGCAATACAAACTGCGCCAGAAATGTGCTGAGCCCGACCAGCGGGTTGATGGCCGAATACACCAGCGAGGCAGTGCCCGCATTCAACTCGGGAACGATCACCACTTTGATGTCCTGGGTTTCGTTTTTGATGTCGGCCTTGCCCTCCATCAGCACCGCAGCGCTCACGCCTTTCATTTGCAAATTATTGGTACTGGCTATGCCTTGTTGAATTTGTACATCGCCGCGCACAAAATCAAACATAAAACCTTCGCTGAACAGATCGCTGAAGTCCAGCGTCAAGCGTCTGGGCAGCGACTGCAAACTCAACACCCCCAACAGCCTGGCCACACCCGGGTCGGATTTCAAAAACTGTCCGCGCTCCATATTGACATTGAACTGGCCGGACATGGTTTTGTAATCCGGCGAAAAAGGCGAACCTTGCCAACCGACCTGACCGACCATGCGGCCTTTGCCGTTTTTGATGGCGCCTTTGAAACCCAGTCGGTCCAGCAACTGGCCGGAGTCTTGGATTTGCAGCACGAATTCGAGCTGCGAACGCTTGGCGGCGCCTTTGCCCGGCCCGCCCCACTGGCCCTTGCTTTGCAGGCTGGCTTCAGGCGTGGTGAGGTTGAGTTTGCCCAGCACCCATTCGCGCGAACCGTTGGTGCCGCTGCGTGCAAAGCCTTCAATTTCAGCCTTGCCCATGGCAATGCCGCGCAACTCCAGGTTATCAATGACAAGGTCCAGCGCCGGCATGTCTTTGGGAGACTCCGACATGGCGGTTTCAACATCTTCCAGCACGGCCGGCGGGATGGACAGGTAATTCAAATGCGCGCTGACCCGCGCGCCACTGCCGTCGGCAGGCGCTCGGTACTCGGCCGAGCCCTGAAATTCGTTGGCACGTGCCTGTATCCGCCACACCCTGGCTTGCTTGTCCGCATTCAACTGAAGCTGGTTATAGGTGCGCCCTGACCACACCAGTTCCTGGCTGCTGAGCTCAATTTTGTTAGGCAGATACGCATTGAAGCCGGATCGCGCTGGGTTACCGACGCGCAAACCGCTGTCTTCTTCGGTAAAAGCAGCGATGAATGTCTGCCACTCATCTGCATTCAGGTTGGGCTGCTTGACTTGCAATACCACCGCGTTGTCCGGCGCGTCTTTCCAAGCCGCTGATTGACCGAGCTGAATTTGTCCGCGCACCACAGTCGGTATCGCTGTGCTGACATCTCGCACATAGCTGACCGACAACACCTGCGCCAGCTTGAGTTGCAACTGCTCCAACACCGCCGGGCTTTTGGCCGAAGCGGCAGGCAACAGCACGCTGTCAAAACGCATGGGCCAGGAGGCGTCGGCCGGTTTGCGCAAGGGGGCTGGAAATTCCAGCGCCATGCCTTGCAGATTGCTGATCACCGTGATTTCGGGCACACCCTGGTGCAGGCCCAAAGTGGCCGCATAAGACGCGCTGCCTTCCATACGGGTGGCCAGACCAGTCAGCGACGGCAATTCGGTGGATTGGCGCAAAGCCTCGGCGCTGATACTGCCCTGCAAACTCAGGCGCGCCGGGCCTTCAGTCACACTGTCGCTGAAACGCAAGCCGCCATCCAGGCGAGCATCACCGCCGAACACACGCAAGCGCAAATTGTTGGTGCTCAAGCCGGACTGGGTGTAATTGATGACACCTTTGACCTTGCCGGTGCGCGGCAGACCGGCTTGCAGTTGTATGTCGTTGCCTGGCAAAGTCAATCCACCTTGTACCTTGAGGCCAGACATATTGGCCAGCGGCAAGTACAAATGCAATTCATGCTCGGACAAACCATTGACCAAAGCGGGGCTCATCCATGGCGCCAGTTTGTCACGCAAAGGCGTGTTTAACATCACTTGCATGGCGTCGCTGAGATTGCTTTTGAACTGCGCATTGACCTCGACCGCGATATCGTTCAAGTCATTGATCAGCACCTCCAGCCGACCCACTTGCACCTGGCCTTGTGAGCCCAGGCGTGCACTGGTTGATTTCAGCTGCAAATGGCTTTGGTTGATCTGTAATTCACCATTGGCCTGTAGCAACTGCGGCCAGCTCAGATCGCGCCGCCCGGCGTTATTGCCTGCAGCCGCTGGCGCGTATTGCATATTGACCTGTTGAAACGGCGCCTGTAGGGTGAACACGCCATCGTTGGTTTTGCTGAAAGGGAAATGGTCCAGCGGCCCTTTGAGATGGAGCACCGCCTTGTCAAACCAACCGAACGTCAAAGCGTCGCGCAGATAACGGCGCGCCTGTACATCCATGGCTTGCGGCAGGTAACGGTGCAGTCTGGATGCTTGCAATCGCTGGACTTGCAATTGCAGGTCCAAGTGCCCTAGGGACATTGGCTGTTCGCCTTCGCGCCATTGCAATTCAAAGCTGCCTTGGCCGTCGGCGGTGCTGGCTTGGGCATCGTGCATTTGCAGTTGCCATGTCTGACCGGTTTTGCCCCAGGTCAGCTTGGACTGAAATTTTTTCAATGGCACCAGTGGCTCTTCCAGCCAGTCCACCAATGTGACGCTACCGTCTTGAACGCTTAGCTGCGCTGATCCGGACTGGTCATTGAACTCGAAATCGACTTGGGCGTCCTGTACTCCCGGCCACCACCAGTTGGCCGACGGTCGGGTCTTTTGCGGTGCAGACGATTCCATGCGCAAACCATGCAAACGACCGGTAGCTTTGTAACGCATGGCGGGGGAGCCAGCATCAAACCATTGCACATCCAAGGCGTGCACCTGTCCGGCGGGCCTGGCCTGACTCAAATGCGCGCGCAAGCCTTCGGCCATGGGCATGCGTGAAGCCACCCTGGCCATAACCTCCAAAGGCAAATCATCGATATGCAGCTCACCGGTCGCGGCAAAAGGCTCTTGCGGATTGGCGGCATGCCGCCAGGCAAAACGTGTTTTGCCACTGCTCCAGGGCGTGCCCCCGGCAGGCGTGACCTGCAACTGTTCTGTGCGCACCTCCTGACCCAGACCGCCCAGCCAAGACTGCATGTGCAAGCGCCCGGCGATCTGTTGCAAATGAATGTCTTCCAAATGGCTGTCCAGCTTGAGCCTGACATCCTGCAAACCCACATCCATGGTTTGGTTGTTCCATACCCCTTGGTCAATATCCACCCACGCGCGTAGCCAGCCGTGGCCCGAGATCAGCTCTGCCGTGGTTGCTTGCTTAAGGTAAACCGACATGCGGCTGATATCTATCTGCGGCAATTGGGCATAAAAACGACCTTTCCAACTGGCAATGTCGCTGGCGTTGCTGTTGAGCAAGGCCTGGCTGAATTGACCTTGGATGCTGATGGTCTGGCCCCAGCCGGCAGGCGGCTGAGCATCAAAGCGCCAGCTATGACTGCGAAGGCCATTGCGCAATTGCATAGAAACCGCATTCAGGTCTACTTCGGGTTGCTGCAACAAATCGTCCACCCATCGCAAACGGCCATGGCGTATGGAAATATCAGGCTGACGCAGCAACCAATCCATGATGGCTGTGTTGTCGCCCTCGCCCAGCCACATGCCGGCCACTTGCCAGCGCCCTTGGGCGTCGCGGCGCACCTCAAGTTCAGGCCCTTGCAATTCAATCTGGTCCAGCGTCAAACTGAACAAAGAGGCCGGGGACAAACTGACCCGCACCACAGGCAGGCGCATGACCTCCTGGTCCTGCTGGTCACGCAACACAAAATCACTCAACACAAACGACGGTACCCAGCCGTCAGATTCTGCTTCCAGCCGCCCGATGCTGACCTTGACACCCCAGGCGCGGGATGCCATGGCCTCGATCTCGGGTTGCCAATCAATGATTCGCGGCACAATCAACCAGTGCAAGGCCACGGTGGCCAACAACATCAAGGTCCAAAAGCCGATGGCCAGCCACCACAGCCAACGGCTCAAACCGACATACCAACGCCAACTGGAACCGGCGGCGTTGGTTGCTGTGGCTTGTTCAGTCATGCAGAATGGGTTTTAGGTCAAGGTTGAGGTAACTGTGAAATTATCACCCGCCCGTGTCTTCGCCGGAATTTAATTAAATGATCAACCTGAGTTACCAAGGGGCAGCGGGTTCTAGGTTGGTGCAAAGGCTGCGTCGGCGCTATGCACAGGACTTGAACAGTCTGGCGCCCGGCGCGCCGTCACCGTCATTGCTGCAAGATTGCTATGGCAAATTGCTGCACGCTTACCCACTTGCCGCAGATGCTTTGCGGGTGTTGCGTCAATTGGTCATGGAAAGACTGGTGGTGCTCGATTGTGAACAACAAGCACCATTGTCCGTGGTCACCGATGGCATGACCTGGTTGGCCGAATTCACACTGGATGTGGCGTTGAAAGAAGCGGTGGCACGGGTCGCCGTGCGCCACGGCTTGCCACAGCGCGCAGATGGCACGGTCGCCCAACTGTGGGTGGTCGGCATGGGCAAACTCGGTGCGGCCGAACTGAATGTCTCCAGCGACATTGACCTGGTCTATGTGTATGACGAAGACGGTGTCACCGATGCCGGCGGGCCAGGTCAGGCGAGCATAGACAACCATGCGTTTTTTGACAAAGTGGTCAAACAACTGTTTCAACTGATCGGCGACACCACCGAGCACGGCCAGGTATTTCGCATGGACCTGGCTTTGCGCCCCAATGGTGAATCCGGCGCCAGCGTGGTTTCGCTGGCGGCGCTGGAAACCTATTTCCAGGTGCAAGGGCGCGAGTGGGAGCGTCTGGCCTGGCTCAAAGCGCGCGTGGTGGCACCGGCCCGGGACATGGACAAGGTGCCCGCTTTGCGTGACATCGTCACGCCGTTTGTGTTTCGCCGCTACCTGGACTACAACGTGATCGAGGCCTTGCGCAGCTTGCACACTCAGATACGTGCGCATGCGCTGCGCCAAAGCGCTGGTCGGCCCGAACGCGCTGACGACGTCAAACTCGGGCGCGGGGGCATTCGTGAAATCGAATTCACCGTGCAGATGCTGCAAGTGGTGCGCGGCGGCCAGTTCCCTGAGTTGCGCATGCGCCCCAGCTTGCAGGCTTTGCCGGCGCTGGTGCAGGCGCGGCTCATGCCGGCGCAAACGGCATCAGACTTAGGCCTCGCCTACACGTTTTTACGCCGGGTGGAACACCGGGTGCAGTACCTGGACGACAAACAAACCCATGTCATACCAACTGATGAGGCTGATGCCGACTGGATCGCCCACAGCCTGGGGCTGGCCGATCGCCATGCCCTGAGCGTCAAATTGCAACACTGGCGAGATCTGGTGGCACAAGAGTTTGAACGCCTGCTGCGGCCGGTGCAGCATGGCAACAGCCCGGCGGCAGCGCCGCCTTTGCCACAGCACCTGGACAGTTTGCTCGATAGCTTGAACCCGGCACTGCGCCAGCGGGTCAGCGGCTGGGTGGATTCACCGCGTGTTCGGGCTTTGCGTGAAGACGCCAGGCAGCGTTTGCTGCGACTGTTGCAACGCACGCAAAGCTGGCTGGACCAGGGCCGAATCACCGAAACCTCGGCGCTGCGCTGGTGCGACTGGATGGAGCCGCTGCTGCGGCGTGAAACTTACCTGGCTTTGCTGCTGGAGCGCCCGCAGGTGCACGAGCAATTGCTCAAACTGCTGGACGCCGGTCGCTGGACCACCGCCTATCTGATGAAGCACCCGGGCGTGATCGACGAACTGGCCGATCCGGCGGTATTGGAAGAACGTTTTGATGCCGTTCAATTGCAAAGCAATGTAAGCGCCCGGTACGCGGCCTTGCAAGCGCACGCGGGCGACGACGAGGAAAGCCTGCTGAACTTGCTGCGCCGCGCCCTTCATAACGAATTGTTTTTAACCCTCGCGCGCGACGTGCAAGGGCGCTTGACGGTGGAGCAAGTCGCCGATGACTTGAGCTCGCTGGCTGACACCACGGTGCAAATCACTGCGCAATGGGTTTGGCAACGATTGAAACAGCGGCACCGGGACACGCCGTGTTTCGGCATCATCGGTTACGGCAAATGGGGCGGCAAGGAACTGGGCTACGGCAGCGATTTAGACATTGTTTTTATTTACCGCGATGAGCATCCGCAAGCCGCCGAAATCTATGCGGCGTTTGCCCGCAAACTGATTCAATGGCTGACCACCCGCACCGGTGAGGGCGATATGTATGAAATCGACACCGCGCTGCGGCCCAACGGCAACTCGGGCCTGCTGGTCAGCAGCATCGAGGCTTTTGCCGACTACCAGACCCAGCGCGGCAGCAACACCGCCTGGCTATGGGAGCACCAGGCCATGACGCGCGCGCGGTTTTGTGTCGGCGAGCCGACTCTGCGCGAAGCGTTTGAGCACATACGACGTCAGGTGTTGTGTGCGCCGCGTGAGCCGCTTGCCTTGGCCACAGAAATCGTGGCCATGCGCGAGAAATTGCGCTCAGCCTACCCTGTACCGGCAGACTTGTTTGATTTCAAACACAGCCCGGGCGGCATGATTGACGCCGAGTTTGCCGTTCAATACCTGGTGCTGGCACACGCGGCCAACCACCTGGGCTTGCAGGACAACATAGGCAATATTGGGTTGCTGCTGCATTCAGAAGACATCGGTCTGCTGACCTCTGGCACGGGCAAAGCCGCAGCCACCGCCTATCGGCAGTTACGCCATTGGCAGCACCAGGCCAGGCTGGATGGGCAAGCCGGGCGCAGTGCAAAAACTGATTTGACGTCTGAGAGCCAGGCTATTTTGGCGCTATGGCGGGCTGTGTTTAAGCAGAAGTAAGGGTTTTTCCATGCTTCGTGGACAATAGCCCAAATCTCACGCATGATTCAGACATGATGATTAAACGCTCAACCCACCACTTTCTGACACTGATTGCTTGTGTCCTTTTTCTGTCATCGGGTTTGCTGACGCCTGCTGGCGCTCAAAACAACAAGCCCGCCGCCAATGACGCCAAATGCCCGGCGGTGTTGCAATACACCGTAGACCGATTGCAAGATGAAAAACCACAAAACCTGTGTCAATACGCCGGTCAAGTGGTATTGGTGGTCAATACCGCCAGCTTTTGCGGCTTCACCCCCCAATACAAAAGTCTCGAAGAACTCTACGCACGCTACAAAGACAAAGGCCTGGTCGTGCTGGGCTTTCCGTCGAACGATTTTTCCCAAGAACCCGGCAACAACCAAAAGATCGCCGACTTTTGCGAAAACACCTATGGCGTGAAATTTCCCATGTTCAGCAAGACCACGGTACGTGGCGCAGACGCCTCGCCGCTGTTCAAGCAACTCACGCAACTGACCGATACCGCGCCCAAGTGGAATTTTTACAAATACCTGATCAGCCGCGACGGCAAACAAGTCAAGAGCTACAACAGCACCACCGACCCGCTGGAAGCCAAATTCCTGGCTGAAATCGACAAACAACTCAGCGCCAAAACACCTTGACATGAACGCCCGGGTAGCGATAGTCGGCTCGGGCATTGCTGGCCTGTCTGCGGCATATCACCTGCACGGGCATGCGAGTGTCAGTTTGTTTGAAGCAGGTGACTATTTCGGCGGACACACCCATACCGTCGACATCACTTTGCCGGGCAGCAACGGCGATTGCACTTTTGGCGTAGACACCGGTTTTCTGGTTTACAACGAACGCACCTACCCCGGCCTGATTGATTTGTTCCAGCAATTAGGCATACAGACTGCCCATTCGGACATGTCGTTTTCAGTGCAAGCGCCCTGGGGCAAAAGCGGACGTACACTGGAGTGGAATGGCGCCGACCTCAACAGCGTGTTTGCCCAACGCAGCAACCTGTTGCGCCCCGGATTCTGGTGGCTGTTGCGAGAAATCATTCGCTTTAACAAGTTGTGTACCCGGCTGGCTCAATCGTATGACGATGGCGCGTTGATGCAGCCCTTGCAGGATTTTCTGGACCACCACGGTTTCGGCGTCAGCTTCAAAGACCATTACTTGCTGCCCATGCTGGGTTGCATCTGGAGCTGTCCTACCTCGCAGATGCTGCAATTTCCTGCCGCCACCATGGTGCGGTTTTGCGACAACCACGGCCTCTTACAAGTGAACAACCGGCCGCAATGGTTCACAGTGCAAGGCGGCGCCAAACATTATGTGCAAGCCATTCTTTCCCGCATTGAGCACACACACCTGAACACCCCGGTGCTGTCGATACAGCGTGATGGCCAAGGCGTGGTGTTGCACACCGCACGCGGTTCTGAACGCTTTGACCAGGTGGTGATTGCCACCCACGCTGACCAAGGTCTGCGCCTGCTGGCGCAACCCAGCCCCGAGGAACACCGTGTGTTGTCAAGCATAGGTTTTCAGGACAATTTGGCGGTGCTGCACACCGACGCCTCGGTGATGCCCCAAAAACGACTGGCCTGGGCCGCATGGAACTATGAACGCAGCACCGATACCCACGAAAGCGCACATGTCTGTCTGCATTACTGGTTGAACAAACTGCAACCGCTGCCTTTCACACAAGATGTGTTTGTGTCGCTGAATCCGGGCCGCACCATCGCTGCTGCGCATGTGCTCGGGCAATTCGAATACTCACACCCGGTGTTTGACCTCGCAGCCATTCAGGCGCAACGCCAATTGGGTCACTTGCAAGGCCAACAACATACCTGGTTTGCCGGTGCTTGGATGGGCTACGGATTCCATGAAGACGGTTTCAAGGCTGGGAGAGCCGCAGCCCAAGGGATTTTGCAAGCACTGATGGCTGAAGAACCGGCATGAACACGCCCCTCAACCACCAGCCGTTGATAGGCATAGGCGAAGTGCGTCATACACGCCAGCGCCCGCGTCTGCATGCGTTTGCATACCGGACCTGGTTTTTACTGCTGCCCATGCGCAGCATGGCACGCTGCGGCGGCGGCGCCCTGGCGGTCAACCGCCGCGCGCTGATTTCTTTTCACGATGCCGACCATGGTGATGGACGCGCAACTGCACAAGGCGGGGCCCTGGCCTGGCTGGACGAACTGCTTGAGGCCCAAGGCATACATGATGCACAAGGTGAAGTCTGGTTACATACCTATGCGCGCGTGCTCGGCTATGTGTTCAAGCCGGTCAGCTTCTGGTATTGCCACCGTACCGATGGTTCGCTGGCGGCCATTGTGGCCGAGGTCAACAATACGTTTGGTGAGCGCCATTGCTACGTGCTGCCGTCGCCGCGTTACGGCGTCAGCATGACAGCAGACAAAGTGTTTTATGTGTCGCCGTTTTGCCAAGTGCAAGGTAACTATGCGTTTCGTTTCATGCGCACTGCTGATGCACAAGGCGAGCGCACGGTGGTACGCATAGACCACGGTGATGCAGACGGTCCGCTGATCAGCACCAGCGTCAGCGGCCGCTTACAGCCACTCAGCGCTGCGGGCTTGCGCCGTGCTTTGTGGTCGCACCCCATGCACAGCATGGGTGTGATTGCACGTATCCATTGGCAGGCGCTGCAACTGTGGCTCAAACGCGTCCCTCTGGTCGCCAAACCATCTCCACCCGAACCATTCGCCACCCGTGGCGGCCTTTGAGCACTGCAACCTGGACCATGACCACTTTTCACTCCTCAGAATATGTTTTGCCCGATCTGGGTAAAGCCGTACCCGCCGCCGCCAGACGCGCACTGGGCATGCTGCAATCCATCAGCAACGGCTGTTTGCTCATGACCTTGCCCGACGGGCGCTCCCTGCGTTTCGGCCATGAGCACGGTCCGCAAGCCGCTATCGAATTGCACAACTGGCAGGTGTTCGGCGCTGCGCTGCGTTCAGGTGATATCGGTTTTGCGGAAAGCTATATTGCCGGTGACTGGGACACGCCCGACTTGACCGCCTTGTTGCAGTTGTTGGTGGTCAACCGCCGCCCCATGGACGACATGATCTTCGGCACCTGGTGGGGACGCCTGGCTTACCAGTTGCGCCACTGGATGCGGCGCAACACCAAAAAGAACAGCAGCAAAAACATACACGCGCATTACGACCTGGGCAACGCGTTTTACGGCCTGTGGCTGGATGACAGCATGACGTATTCCTCGGCCTGGTTTGGCGGCAACCTAGATCAAGACTTGCAAGCCGCACAACACGCCAAGGTGCGCCGCGCGCTGCGCATGACCAGCGTAGAACCGGGCGCGCGGGTGCTGGAAATCGGTTGCGGCTGGGGCGGCCTGGCCGACATCGGCGCACGCGAATTCGGTGCACAAATGACCGGCATCACGCTGAGTCCATCGCAACTGGCCTACGCCACCGAACGCCTGCACGCACAGGCGATTGCCGCTGATTTGCGCTTGCAGGATTACCGCGACACCGACGACGGCCCGTATGACGCTATTTGCTCCATTGAAATGATAGAAGCGGTCGGCCGCGAATACTGGCCGACCTATTTCCAGACCATCGCCAGACTGCTCAAGCCCGGCGGCCGCGCTTGTATCCAAAGCATAGTCATTGACGACGCCTTGTTCGAGCGTTATGCGCTGGGCACCGACTTCATACAACAATATATTTTTCCGGGCGGTTTTCTGCCCAGCAAGCAGACTTTTGTCGCCCAAGCCCGCGCCGCCGGTTTGCAAGTGATCGATGAATTCGCCTTCGGACTGGATTACGCCGAAACGCTGAAACGCTGGCGTGAATCTTTTGTGCAAATCAAAGACCGGTTGCCTGGCTTGGGCTTTGACCTGCGCTTTGAGCGCACTTGGCTGTTTTACCTGTGCTATTGCGAAGCTGCTTTTCTGGAACACAACACAGACGTATTGCAGTTCACTTTGCACAAACCCGCATGAACCCAAGCAGCAGCCGTGCCCTGGCGTTGCTGGGCTTGCCTGCCCTGCCGCTGGCATTTGTGGCCTTGCCTTTGTATGTCATCTGGCCGCATTACTTCGCCACACAGTTCGGCGTGTCCATCGGATTGATCGGCGGATTGTTGCTGATCGCGCGTTTGCTGGACGCGTTATTCGATCCTTTGCTCGGGCTGGGGGTAGACCGCTTGCTGCAAACCGGCGGCGTTACTTTGTTGCGACGCAGTTGGCTGGTGGCCGTGACCCTGGCCATCGGTTTTCTGGTGCTTTTTTTTCCACACTGGCTCACCGGCGGCAGCGTCACGATTGACACTTTGTTGTGGCTGGTGCTGGCAGCGCTGGTGGTGAGCTATCTTTCCTACAGCTTTTTAAACATTGCTTTGCAAACCTGGGGGGCACGCCTGAACGGGGACACGCACATGCGCAGCCGTTTGGTGGGTTGGCGCGAAGGTCTGGGCCTGGCCGGCGTGATATTGGCATCGCAGGTGCCGGGCTGGTGGGGCATAGAAACGCTGGTCAGCGGATTTGTCCTGCTGCTGGGTCTGTCGCTGTGGGCCTGGTGGTACGCGCCTCGCCCTGTCGCATGGCGTGACGCCGCTGCTTTACCGCTGCGGCAAAGCATGGCGAAACCCTGGCGTAACCCCGGGTTTCGCCGTCTGTTGCTGGTGTTCATGCTGAACGGTATCGCGTCTGCCATACCGGCCACGCTGATGCTGTTCTTCGTTGAAGACCGTTTGCAACTGCCGCAGAGCATGCAAAGCCAATTTCTGGGCGCGTATTTTCTGGCCGCTGCCGTCTCTATGCCGCTGTGGCTGCAATGCATATCGCGTTATGGTTTGCGCCGCAGTTGGCTGGGCGGCATGTTGCTGGCTGTCACTGTTTTTGTCTGGACACTGAGTCTGGGAGCGGGTGACGAAATGGCCTACACCTCGGTGTGCTTGCTCTCCGGTTTGGCTTTGGGTGTTGACTTGATCGCGCCAGGTGCTTTGCTCAACGGCTTGCTGCAACACACCGGCGCTGACACGGCGCACAGTGGCGCTTATTTCGGTTGGTGGCAAGTGGCAACCAAACTGAATCTTGCGCTGGCTGCCGGGCTGAGCCTGCCCTTGCTGCAATGGCTGGGCTATGCGGCTGGCGCGCGCGATGCCCCGGCTTTGTTGGCGCTCAGCTGGGCTTACGCTTTGCTGCCCTGTATATTGAAGTTGTTCGCCGGTGTGGTTTTGTTCAAATCCGCCGCCCGTATGCAAGCCATGGAGTCATGATGCAAAGACGCACAATGCTTTTAGCCACCGCTTCAGCGGCGCTCGCCGTGGGTGGCTGCGCCGGTCCCTCGGTGAATGATTACGCCAGTGAGCAACCGGCGCTGGATTTGCGTCGCTATTTCAACGGCATCGTGGACGCCTGTGGCATATTCACCGACCGTTCCGGCAAAGTGGTCAAACGCTTCACTGTGGTCATGCATTGCAGTTGGAATGGCGAGCAAGGTGTGCTCGACGAAGACTTTGTTTACAGCGACGGCACCACCCAAAAACGCATTTGGCGATTGACTCACCAAGGCGACGGACGCTTTAGCGGCCAAGCCGACGACGTGATCGGCAGTGCACAAGGCCACACGCGCGGCAATGCATTCAACTGGCGCTACACCTTGGCCTTGCCGGTCAGCGGTCAGGTTTTGCATGTGCAGTTTGACGACTGGATGTATTTGATGAACGAGCAAGTCATGCTGAACAAAGCCTCTATGTCCAAGTTCGGTATTTTTCTGGGTGAAGTGACTTTGTCTTTCACCAAACGCGCTTGAATCTCATGGCTTTTCTCACCCCGTTCAACCCTCCGCTCACAGACTGGCGCGGGCGCAGCGTCTGGCTGGTGGGCGCTTCCAGCGGCATAGGGCTGGCCTGTGCGCAGGCGCTGCATGCAGCCGGTGCGCGCGTGTGCGTGTCCGCACGTCAAGCGACTTTGTTGCAAGACTTTGTGCAAGCGCACCCCGGCTCACTGGCTTTGCCTGTGGATGTGACGGATGCCCATGCACTCAAGCAAACGGCTGCCGCATTGCAAGCGCAGCAAGGACTGGATGTGGTCATTTATTGCGCCGGTTATTACCACGCTGAAACCGCCACCGCTTTTGATTTGGGCAGCATGCAAACACATTTGAGTGTGAATTACACCGGTGCGTTGTTGCTGCTGGACGCGGTGTTACCTGCATTGCTGGCCCAAGGCCGTGGCCACCTGAGTCTGGTCTCCAGCGTCGCGGGCTATCGCGGGCTGCCCAACAGCCTGGCCTACGGTCCGACCAAAGCCGCACTCACGCATTTGGCGGAAGTGCTGTACCTGGACTTGAAAGACCGTGGCATAGGTGTGAGCGTGGTGCACCCGGGCTTTGTGGCTACGCCTTTGACCGAGCAAAACAATTTCCACATGCCAGCACTCATCACACCGGCGCAAGCCGCGCAAGCCATGCTGCAAGGCTGGCGCGACGGCTTGTTCAATATCCATTTTCCCAAGCGCTTTACCCGCATCATGGGCTTGCTGCGGCTGCTGCCTTACCGCTGGTACTTCCCGCTGGTGCGCCAATTCACAGGCTTGTAAATATGGAACACACCCCCGAAGTACCTGCTGCTTTGATCGACGAGCTGGTGTTGGCATTTGAGCAATTGCAGCCGCATGACATCGCCCGCATGGGCGACTGGTACGCTGACGACGCGCGCTTCAAGGATCCGTTCAAAAACGTGCAAGGTCTGTCTGAGATTCAAGCGATTTTTCAGCACATGTTTGACAGCTTGGGCCAACCCCGCTTTGTGGTGAGCTCACGTCTGGTGCAGGGCAACCAGTGTTTTCTGGTCTGGGATTTTTTGTTTCGCTTCAACAACATGCAAACCGATGTCGAGCAACGCATACATGGCGGCTCGTATCTGGTTTTCGCGCTCAACCCGCAAGGTGAATGGCGTATTCAATCCCACCGCGACTATTGGGACGCTGCCGAAGAGCTGTATGAAAAACTGCCGCTGGTAGGTGGCCTGATGCGTTGGTTGAAAAAACGCGTCAACAGCTGAGCCTGTGCAAACACCCCTGACCGTGATGAAGCTTAAGGCCTAAACCGGAGTGGTCTCGATGAAACTGCTGCGCTGCATCAACTTGTCCTGCAAGCGTTCGAGATTCGGGTAATCGCTGCGCCATGAAATCAGCGGATAACGGAAATCCAAATAGCCCAGCGCACAACCGACAGCGATATCTGCCAGCGACAAATGAATGCCGCAACACATGGTGTTTTCGCCCAGGGCGCGCGACATGGCTGCCAAGGTGTCGTGTACTTTGCCAAGTTGCCGGTCTATCCATGCCTGACTGCGCTGTGCCTCGGTGCGCCCGGCCCAATGCGCTTCCATCCTGGCGGCAATCGCCGCGTCCAGCAAACCATCGGCCAGCGCTTCCCAGACTTTCACCTCGGTGCGTTCGCGACCGCCCGGGGGAATCAGCTTGCCCACGGGAGACAAAGTGTCCAGGTATTCCACGATGACACGAGAATCAAACAAGGCTTCGCCGCCCTCCATCAGCAGACAAGGGACTTTGCCTAAAGGATTGGATTGAACAATGGTGGTGTCCGGCGCCCACACATCTTCGAGGGCAAACTGGTATTCCAGTTTTTTTTCAGCCATCACAATGCGCACTTTGCGCACATACGGGCTGGTCACAGCGCCTATCAATTTCATTTGAAGTCTGATTTGTTATTAGACAGTTATTTTATCGGTACAAATCAATTCTGCTGTCACCTGTGTCGCTGGCCCTAAAATCGGTACATGATTGATCACACTGTTTCTGCCTTGTCGCCGCTTGATGGCCGCTATGCCGCCAAACTCGCTGCGCTGCGCCCTTTGATGAGCGAACAAGGTTTCATGCACAGACGCGTGCAAGTCGAAGTGACCTGGCTGCTGGCTTTGTCTGACAGCGGCATGCCCGAATTCAAACCTTATTCATCTGCCGCGCGTTTGTTTTTACGCAGCTTGATCGAGAAGTTTTCTGCTGACGATGCCTTGGCCATCAAACAGATTGAGAAAACCACCAACCATGATGTGAAGGCGGTGGAATACTGGCTCAAGGCGCAATGCCAACGCCCGGACCTGTCGAACACTTTGAAAGATGAACTGTCCGGCTCGCTTGAATTTATCCCCTTCGCCTGTACCAGCGAAGACATCAAC
>CANGCZ010000011.1 GCA_947452325.1 Comamonadaceae bacterium
TTGTCCAGATCGAACACGCCTACGTGGTAACTGCCTTCGGCTTTGAAACGCAAAGGCGGCTTGCGTATGGTGGTCCAACTCACCAGCGTACCGCTGGCAGGTACTTCGATGTTTTGCATCTCGCTGCCCAGACATTGGGCGCAAATCAAAATATCGGTATTCGCCAGTGTGCCGCAAGCGGTACAGGCGTGAAACTTCAGCATTGGTATGTCGCTCATGCATCCGCTCCCAGAATATGCACGGTGCAAGCCACACCAACGCCGCCCAGGTTGTGCGTCATGCCGGTGCGCGCGCCTTTGACTTGGTTGGCGTGTTCGCCGCGCAATTGCTGAATCACTTCATAAATCTGGCCCACGCCAGTGGCACCGACCGGATGGCCTTTGGCCAGCAAACCGCCGCTGGGATTGATGACGGTATCGCCTTGCATGCCGGTGCGCCCCTCGGCCGCCCAATGACCGCCTTGGCCGCGCGGCACCAGGCCCAAGTCTTCACTGTCAATGATTTCAGCGATGGAAAAACAATCGTGCAATTCGACCAGATCGATATCTGTGGCTTGCAAACCCGATTGCGCATAGGCTTGCTGCGCGGCCAACACGGTGGCATCAAAAGAACACAAATCAGGGTGTTGTGAAATACGCGCAGAGCCGCTGGTCTGGGCGCTGGCAAGCACACGTATGCCTTGCTGACGCGCTTTGTCTGTCAGCAATTCACGACGGCTGACAACCACGGCGGCGGCGCCATCGCTGGGCGGACAACAGTCAAACAACTGCAATGGATCGGCAATCATGACGGAAGACGCGATCTGCGCCTGCGTCAGGTCTGCGCCCATTTGCGCCAACGGGTTTTTCAAACCATTGGCCTTGTTTTTGATGATGACGGCGGCAATGTCCTCGCGCGTGGTGCCGTATTTCTGCGCATGCACACGCCAGGCCAGACCGAACACGCCGGGAAAAGTCAGGCCGCTGGGGCCATCGTTTTCATTGTCCATGGCACAGTTCAAGGCCGAAGTGATTTCCGGCGTGGAAGCATGCATCATGGTTTCAACACCGACAACCAACACCGCATCGCACATGCCACTGGCCACCGCCATGCAGGCGTGTCTGAAAGCGATACCGCCGGAGGCACACGCCCCTTCAACCTTGGTGCATGGAATGCCATGCAAACCCAGACGTTCGGCCACAATGCCGGCCAGCACTTCCTTGCCGTTCAAAGGGCCGCTGACAAAGTTACCCAAATAAACCGCGCCTATGCGCGAACGGTCAATACCGGATTCCACAATGGCGCGTGCTGCGGCGTCAACCGCCAAGGCCTCAATCGTCATGTCAGTGTGACGACCGAAACGGGTCGAACCGGCGCCGGCGACATACACAGCATTCATTGAGTGCCCTTCGGGTTGAGCTGCTGGCGCAGCGTGGTTTTCAGGATTTTTCCGTAATTGTTTTTCGGCAAGTCTTCAGGAAAAAAATACTCGCGTGGCCGTTTGAATCGCGCCAGGTTGTCCAGACACAGCGAGTCGAGTTCCTCGGCAGTCACTGTCATGTCTTTTTTCAACACCACAAAGGCCACCGGTTCTTCACCCAGGTCTGCGCTTGGCGCGCCTATCACCGACACCTCGGCCACGGCCGGGTGACGCAACAGCACTTCTTCTATTTCACGCGGGTAAATATTGCTGCCGCCGCGAATAATCATGTCTTTGGAACGGTCACGCAGCGTGAGGTAACCGAGTTCATCCAAAGAACCGATATCGCCGGTCCACAACCAACCCTCCCGAATCGCAGATGCCGTGGCCTTTGGGTTATTCCAGTAACCCAGCATGCGTGTGTCGCTGCGGGTGATGATTTCGCCGGGCTGACCCGTCGGCAAGTCACGGCCATCGTCGTCCACCACCCTCACCTGTACCGCGCTGCGGGCAATGCCGCAAGAAGCCAGTCGCGCCAAATGCGCAGCATCACCGCTGCCCTGGTGATCCTGACGCGACAACTGGGTGATGGTCATCGGGCTTTCACCTTGGCCGTAGATCTGCACCAGACGCGGTCCGAACACATCCAGCGTTTTCAGCAAGTCGGACACATACATGGGTGCGCCGCCATAAACCAGAGTCTGTAAATTTCCGCCTGCATCGCTCAGCCCCTCAGCCGCGCGCAAGGCGCGGGTGATCATGGTCGGCGCGGCAAACAATGAGACACGCGGGTACCGCTGCAAGCCCTCCAGCAACAGGTCCGGGGTGAATGATTTTTCAATCACCTGGTGGCCGCCGTTGAAGATGTGCGGCAAGCTGTACTGACCGGCGCCGTGCGACAGCGGTGCCAAGTGCAACATGGTGTCACCGGCCATGACGTGATCGATGTCAGCGCCGTAATGCAAGCTCATGCCCAGCAGATTGCGATGCGTCAACATGGCACCTTTGGGCACGCCTGTTGTACCGCTGGTGTAAAACAACCAGGCCAGATCGTCGGGCTGCATGTCCATGCAATCCATGGGTGCGTGGCGCAACATGGCCTGGTAGGCATCATCGTCCACAGACACCAGAGGCGCGGGCTGAGCCAAATCCGCCAACACCGGTTGCAAGCCGCCCAGCAAATAATCGCTGGTAAACACCAGCGCCGCAGCACAATCACCCACAATTTGCCGGACCTCTTTGGGATGCAATTTGGCATTCACAGGCACCGCGCACAAACCGGCGATCCAACTGGCAAACAGGGTTTCAAAAAACGCCGCCCTGTTCTCCATACAAATCACCACCCGGCTGCCCGCTGTGAGTTGGCTGTGCTGTGACAAGGCGGCCGCCAAGGCCTGGCTGCGTGCCGCGAGGTCAGCAAAACTGAGCGTGCGCCCGCTGCAAGTGACCGCGGCCAGATGCGGGTGACTGCGGGCCCGGTTCAAAAAAGCATGAACAATGTTCATACGTCCGACTCCAGTGAATGAGATTCAAACCACTTTGACAGAAATCGGCGTCAAGCCAGCAATGCGCCCGTGCATGATGTCGCCGGGTTTGACAGCACCGACTCCTTCAGGCGTGCCGCTGAAAATCAAATCACCTGCTTGCAATTCAAACAAGGTGGACAAGTTGGCAATCGTTTCGTTGATCGACCAGATCAAATGGCTGAGGTTGCTGTGCTGACGGGTTTCACCGTTGACATCCAAAGCAATATCCGCATTCAGCAATTCACCTGTCACCGACTTGGGATGCAGTAAACCGACGGGTGCGCCAAAGTCAAACGCCTTGCCGATTTCCCATGGACGTCCTTGTTCGCGCATCTTGATTTGTAAGTCGCGCCGGGTCATGTCCAGCCCGACGGCGTAACCAAAAATATGCGAAGCCGCGTGTTCAACCGCGATGTTTTTGCCGCCTTTACCTAAGGCCACCACCAGCTCGATTTCGTAGTGGAAATTCGAGGTCAATGGCGGGTAAGGGATGCTGATCGTGGTGTCGGGCGGCACAGCCACCACCGATTGCGCGTCCCCGGGTTTGCAAAAAAAGAACGGCGGTTCGCGGTCCGGGTCAAAGCCCATTTCACGCGCATGTGCAGCGTAATTGCGACCCACACAATACACGCGGCGCACAGGAAACAAATCGCTGCTACCGGCAACGGGCAAGGCATTGAGGGCTTGCGGTTGAAAAACATAGTTCATGTCGCTATACCTTTTTTAAAAATCGATTCAAACCATTAACCAAGCTGTACCAGCGCTGTGTCCACGCTTTGATTGATTTTGGCATGGGGCTAAACCCTGAAAGCTGATTAGGTATGCTTACCGCCCTGTCTTGCCCAAAACCGGCTTGGCATGTTCACTTTGAAAGAACCTCAATATGGCAAGCATCTCTCAGCGGTACACCCATTTTTATCTCAAGGTGCAGCCATGAGCCTGTTACTCGGCTGTATCGCCGACGATTTCACCGGCGCCACCGATCTGGCCAACAGCCTGGTGCGCGCCGGTATGCGGGTGGTGCAAACCATAGGTGTGCCGCAGACGCCGCTGCCGGCTGATTGCAACGCCGTCGTGATTGCGCTGAAGTCGCGCACCATTGCGCCACCAGAGGCAGTGGCGCAATCGCTTGAAGCACTGCGCTGGTTGCAATCGCAACAGGTCAAGCAGGTGTATTTCAAGTACTGCTCGACATTTGACAGCTTGTACCGGGGCGAGGTGCGCGGCAATATCGGTCCGGTCACCGAGGCCTTGATGCAAGCCATGGGCTGCGACTTCACTATCGCCACACCGGCGTTTCCGGACAACCAGCGCACCGTGTTCAAAGGACATTTGTTTGTCGGCGATGTGCTGCTCAGCGACAGCGGCATGAAAAACCATCCGCTCACGCCCATGCAAGACGCCAATTTGGTCAACGTCATGCAGGCCCAGTGCGACCAGCGTGTCGGTTTGATTGATTACCGTTGTGTGGCCAAAGGCAGCGAGGCCATCGCACAGCGCATTGCCGAGTTGAAAGCCCAGGGCATTGCCATTGCCGTGGTCGATGCCTTGTCCAACGACGATTTACTGCGTTTAGGCCCGGCCTTGAATCACATGCCTTTGGTCACCGCCGGCTCCGGCGTGGCCATAGGCCTGCCCGGCAACTGGGGCATACAGCCTGCCGCCGACAGTGCCAGACTGCCGGCAGCGCATGGCTTGCAAGCCATCGTCAGCGGCAGTTGCTCGGTCGCCACCCAAGGGCAAGTCGCGCATTTTGTGCAGCACGGCGGGCATGCTTACCAACTCGACCCGCTGGCCTGGCCGCAAGCCACGCCGGCGACAGACATTGCCGCCCATGTGCTGGCCTGGGCCGCTCCCTTATTGGCCCAAGGCCCGGTGCTGGTGTACTCCACGGCAGACGCTGAACAAGTGAAATCTGTGCAACAGGCACGCGGCACGCAGCAAGCCGGTGAACACACCGAGCAAGTGCTGGCTTTAGTGGCGCGTGGTCTGGTCGCGTCAGGCGTGGGTCAGTTGGTGGTGGCCGGTGGTGAAACCTCCGGCGCTTGCGTGCAGGCACTGGGCGTGACGCAAATGTCTATTGGTGCACAAATCGACCCCGGCGTGCCCTGGTGCCATGCACCCTGCGGCTTGTCCTCCAGCGGCAGTCTTCACTTCACCTTGAAGTCTGGCAATTTCGGCAGCACCGATTTCTTCAGCAAGGCCTTCACTGCGTTGAAAGAAAGCAGCACTGCATGAGCCAGGTGCACGTCCACACGGCCATGAACCAGGCCCGCGAAGACATGTGCAGGGTCGGCCGCAGCCTGTTTGAGCGTGGCTATGTGCACGCCACGGCAGGCAATATCAGCATGCGACTGGCAGAAGGATTTTTGATCACACCCACCGACGCCTGCCTGGGTTTTCTGGATCCGAATGACCTGGCGCATTTGGACGCCAACGGAGTACAACTCAGCGGCGCGCGCGCCAGCAAAACCTTGGGCCTGCACCGTCGCATTTACAGCGCCACCCAAAAGCTGTCACCGGCCACCGCCTGCGTGATTCACAGCCACAGCACACACTTGGTGGCCCTGAGTCTGCAAAACACTGTTTTACAAACCGCCTGGGGACCGGAGTTGTTGGCACCGATCACCCCCTACTTTGTGATGAAGGTCGGTCATGTGCCGCTCATTGCGTACCACAAGCCGGGCGATGTGGCGTCTGCCGATGCTGTTGAACACGCCATCCAGCGTTACGCTGACCACGACTTGGCCTTGCACGCGGTCATGCTGTCGCGACTGGGGCCTAACGTCTGGCACGACAGCCCGGCACAAGCCATGGCCACGCTGGAAGAACTGGAAGAAACCGCCCGCCTGAGTCTGCTGACGCAGGCTGAACCGCTTGATGATTCCCGTATCGAAGAATTGCGCCAAACCTTTGGCGCCCATTGGTAAGCCTTGAAATCACGAAAGAAACCAGATGTTGAAATTCGCCGCCAATCTCTCTTTTTTATACAACGAATTGCCTTTCATGGAGCGTTTTGCAGCCGCTGCCAAAGACGGTTTCAAGGGCGTGGAGTACCTGTTCCCCTACGCGTTCAGCAAGCAGGAAATCGCTGCGGCGCTGAAAGACACAGGCTTGCAGCAAGTGCTGTTCAACGCACCGCCCGCCGGTCATGACCGCGACAGCGCACAAGCCGCCTGGGACCAAGGCGTGCGCGGCACCACCTGTTTGCCGGGCAAAGAAGACGAGTTCAAACGTGGTTTCATGTTGGCACTGGAATACGCCGAAGCTTTGAATTGCCCGCGCATACACGTGATGGCCGGTTTGGTCCCCGAAGCATTCCGGGTTGCCAGCCATTTACCCGCGCATTTGGCGACCAGCGCAGCCCATGCGTCTACCCCCGGGCCCATGCGCGACACCTATGTGCGCAATTTGCGCTGGGCCGCCGATCAAGCCGCTTCTGCCGGGCGCGATGTGCTGATTGAACCCATCAACACCCGCGATATTCCCCATTTCTTTTTGAACCGCCAGGACGATGCGCATACCATCGTGCAAGAAGTCAATCGCCCCAACTTGAAAGTGCAATTTGACCTTTATCACTGCCAGATTGTCGAAGGCGATGTGGAAAACAAAATCCGCCATTACCTGCCCACCGGGCGGGTGGCGCATTTGCAAATTGCCGGCGTGCCGCAACGCCACGAACCGGATACCGGCGAATTGAACTATGCCGTGTTGTTCAAGGCCATTGAAGAAGTCTCCAAAGACTGCGGCTGGGACGGCTGGCTGGGCTGCGAATACCGCCCGGCCTTGGGCGCTGTGCCAGGGGGCACCTCAGGCGGTTTGGGCTGGATGCACGAGCAGGCTTAAATCTGCTGCAACTGCACCACCGGGTAAGAACTGATGACCTGGTAAGTCGGACACTGGTAGCGCTCAATATCGTGACCGTTGATAGGGAACGAGCCGCAATTAGAAAAGCGCCGCAGCGGCGAACTGTAAATACCGCAAATATAAGTATCGGCGCCTGATTGCTCGAGAAATACGCATTGGCGGTTCAGGCAGCAGTTACCACATTGAGAGCAATGCCCTTGCACCGGTTCGCACACATCGGTATTGAAGCGCAAAATATCTTGGAAATAATGCTGAACCGGCCCGCTGCTGATGGCGTTAAGGTGGATTTTCATTTTGTTCAAGGTCTGCCGGTAATCAAGCAAGTACTGCTTTTTCAAGAACAACAAAGCGGCCAAAGCAGGCAACACAGGCAACAGGCAACGAAAGATAACAATCAGGGTCTGGGCCAGTTTTTCAGCGTGGTGTTTTTTCAAGACAAAGGACTCGGTGAATCAAAAACCAGAGTCTCGCCAGCCTGCATGACATATTGATGACGTCTGCGCGTCAGTTGAGTGACGGTGCCGCCTTGAAATAAGCGATAGATTTAAACAGCAGCAGGACCTGTGACAGCGTGCGCGTGGTAGGCGGCGTCGAATGTTTTGGCTTTGCCCATGTAATGCCTGTCAATGCGCCACTCTTTGAGAATTTGCACGGCAAAGTCAAACTCCGCCTGAGGCAGATCGTAAAGCTGGCGGATTTGGAAGTCCGTGTCCGACTCGAGAGACAGCACCAGATGAGAAAGTACTTTGGCGAAAGGCTGGTCCGGCGATTTTTCTATGATTTTTTTGGCTTTTTTGATGGCGCGCATAGTTGTTACCCTCGAAGTCAAAAGAAAATTAATACGTTGTTGATCTCCTTAAGTTAACACAAAAAACAGCTTGAAATATGACAGTTACAGCCCTCTTGCATGAATGGATAAACAATGATTTATATCAATGATTTAAATAAAAATACCTGGCGACATGGCGACATGGCGACAAAAAAAAGAAATGACTGTTTCTGTCGATTTAAAGGCTAAACAATTGCAAAACGCCAAATCACTTAAAATAGGTTCGGTAATTTATATTTCTATTTAGAAAGTATCCATGAGCACATTCGCCAATCAATTGAAATCTGAAATTGCACGTATCGCTAAAAAAGAAAACAAAGCCGAAAACGCCGCACTCAAAAAAACCAGTGCCCAATACCGGTCAGAAATTGCAGCACTGAAACGCCGACTGCTGGCTTTGGAGTCTGTGGTCAATAAATTAGGCAAGCACGCAGCCAAAACCGGTGTCGAAGTGGTGTCCACTGAGGACGAAGAAAAATCCCTGCGCTTTCGCGTTGCAGGTTTTGCCAGCTTGCGTAAAAAACTTGGCGTGACCGCCAACGAAATGGGCACATTGCTCGGCGTCAGCGGCCAGTCGGTGTACAAATGGGAACAGGGCAAAGCCAAGCCTCGCGCCAGCCAAATGCAAGCCATTGCGGCAGTCAGAAAACTCGGTAAAAAACAAGTCGCTGAATTGCTGGCGGCAAGTTAATCACCGCGCACCGATTTCTGCGCCTTCCTAAATGGCTTTGTCAACTTTTTCACGTCGCACTGCATTCACCTTGCCGGTGACCGCTGGACCGGGTTTTTCCATAGACTCGGTGCTGGCTACCACGAAATACGGCATTTCAAAAAACACTGAGCTTCATCAACGCTCTATCGTCAGCGACACACCCATACCGCCGCCTATGCACAAGGCGGCCAGTCCTTTTTTAGCGCCGCTGCGCTGCATTTCATGCAATAGGGTCACCAGAATGCGACAGCCTGACGCACCAATAGGGTGGCCGATGGCTATGGCTCCGCCGTTGACATTCACCCGCTGGGGGTCGATATCTAAAGCTTGATTGACCGCGCAGGCTTGTGCTGCAAACGCTTCATTCAATTCAAACACATCCACATCGGCGGCTTTCCAACCGGCGCGCTCCAATGCCTTGCGCGACGCAGACACCGGGCCCATGCCCATGGTTGCCGGATCCAAGCCGGTGGTGGCAAAAGACGCAATGCGGCCCAAAGGCGTGAGACCCCATGCACTGGCGCGCGCGGCCGTCATCACCATGACAGCGGCGGCGCCGTCATTGATGCCCGAGGCATTGCCTGCGGTCACGCTACCTGCTTTGTCAAACGCGGGGCGCAAACCGGCCAAGGCTTCGGCATTGGTTTTCAGGTTGATGAATTCGTCTTGCGCGAACACCACAGGATCACCTTTTTTCTGCGGCAACAACACAGGTGTGATTTCTTGCTCAAACTTGCCAGCGGCCTGGGCGGCAGCGGCTTTTTGTTGCGAGGCCAAGGCCAATGCATCTTGCATATCTCGGGTAATGCCGTTGGCTTTGGCCACGTTCTCTGCTGTGATGCCCATGTGGTATTGGTTGTAAACGTCCCACAAACCGTCGACGATCATGCTGTCGACCATTTTCCAGTCGCCCATGCGTTGGCCGTCACGGGAGTTATTCAGAATGTGCGGCGCGGCACTCATGTTCTCCTGACCACCGGCAATGACAATATCGCTGTCCCCGTAAGCCACGGCCTGGGCTGCGAGCATGACGGCTTTTAAGCCTGAACCGCACACTGCGTTGATGGTCAAACCGGGGATTTCCTTGGGTAAACCGGCTTTCATCAAGGCCTGACGCGCGGGATTTTGACCAGCACCAGCGGCCAACACCTGACCCATGATGACCTCGCCAACCATCGCACCGTCTATGCCGGCACGCGCTACCACTTCTTTGATAACCAAGCTGCCGAGTTCGGTGGCGCTGAGTTTGGACAGGCTGCCGCCGAACTTGCCCACAGCGGTGCGGGCGGCTGAAACGATGACGATGTCTTGCATAAAAGGCTCCGTAGTGGTGAGATGGTTAGGCGGTAATCAAAACACAGCAGGCTGATCACAAACTTACCAACGGATAACAGATACGCAAACAAACAGGTGAATTTTGCCTAGTCGTTGCAAATGGCATGGTTACCTGGAATCGGCACGGCCAAACCAAAAGTGAAATCGTAGTGCATGATGGTGAATACCTTGCAGGACTTGTTGCCTTTGGGGGTGGCAAACACCATATTGCATTGTTCACTGCCATCCTGTGCGCGACCCCATTCTGCTCTGAGGTAACGCACTTTGTCCGGCTTGACTTTGAATTCTTTGGCGACGCCTTGAAGATCGTATTTGCCGTAACCTCTGATCAATTTGCAATTGGCAGGGGTCACATACAACATGTCGGGTTGCCGGGTTGCAGCCCTGAGCTGCCAGCCTGACAGCGCTATGCAGCAACAAAAAATATTCAGCACAGTCAAGCGCATGCAACAGCTTTCTTCATTCGTTTGATCTTAAGCCAGTCTTTCAGACACGCCGGTGCTGCATCTAAAATCATCGGATGCATGACACCTCTTTGAGCTTCACTGACGTACGCGGTATTTCGGTAGGACATTACACAGACGCGACGGCACTGACAGGTTGCACGGTGGTGTTGACCCCGGACGGGGCCGTAGCCGGTGTGGATGTGCGCGGTTGTGCGCCGGGCACGCGGGAAACCGACAGCCTGCGCCCGGGCAATTTGGTGCAACAAGCGCATGCGGTGGTGTTAAGCGGCGGCTCGGCTTTCGGGCTGGATGCGGCAGGCGGGGTGATGCGCTGGTTGGAAGAACGCCAACACGGTTTTTCTGTGGCAGGCATGCATGTGCCTATCGTGACATCTGCGGTCATTTTTGACCTCGCCATCGGCAACCCCAAGATCAGACCCACGGCGGACAACGGCTACCAGGCTTGCCAAACTGCTACAGCAAACCCCATGCAACACGGCAACATCGGTGCGGGCACCGGAGCCACAGTAGGCAAGGTATTCGGATTTCCCAACTGCATGCGCGGCGGCATAGGCAGCGCCGCCCTGAGGGTACATGGCGTGACGGTGGGTGCACTCATTGTTTGCAACGCCCTCGGTGACGTGATTGACCCCTCAAGCGGTCACGTGGTGGCAGGCGCCAGAACCGGCGCTGACAGCCACGCATTGCTCAACATACACCAGGCACACTTGCAGGGCCTGTCCGGTGCATCGCTGAGTGCCGGCCAACACACCACCATAGGCGTGATCGCCACCGACTCGCAACTATCCCCATTGCAAACCACCCGGCTGGCACAAATCGGCCATGACGGGCTGGCCAGAACCATTAGACCGGTGCACACACCGTTTGACGGCGACACTTTGTTTGCCTTGAGCACCGGCAAAGTTGATGTGCAACTGGACACCATGCTGCTGCATTCGCTGGTCACCGAGGTGGTGGCCCAAGCCGTGTTGTGCGCCGTGCGCGCCGCCACCTCGGCTCAAACCCCAGCGCAATGGGTGCCGGCGTCCCGCGATCTGGTTTTGCCTTCCACACATTGACAATCGAATCACGACCCCATTTTTTTCTCAGTCCACTTGACACCATGAACTCTCACTCACACGCAGACCTACTTTTCCGCCAGGCCCTGGTATTTGATGGCACCGGCACAGAGCCGCTGACACAGGACGTTGCAATTCGCGACGGTCGCATTCTGGCCGTGGGCAAGAACTTGAGCCACAGCGCAGACCGTGTGATTGACGCAAAAGAGCTGGCATTGATGCCAGGCATCATCGATGCCCATACCCACTTTGACGCGCAAATCACTTGGGACGCTTATGTGCGCCCCTCGCCTGCGCAAGGCGTGACCACGGCGGTGATTGGCAACTGCGGCTTCACCATTGCCCCGTGCCGGCCGCAAGACCGCGAACTGACCATGCGCAACCTGACCCAGGTCGAAGGCATGTCGCTGGACGTGCTTGAACAAGGCATAGATTGGGGATTTGAGACCTTTCCCGAGTACCTGGCCATGCTGAAACGCAAACGCTGCGTCATCAATATCGCGGCTTATATCGGCCACTCATCTGTGCGCACCTGGGTGATGGGCGAACAGGCCAACAAACGCGCAGCCACAACACAGGAAATTGAAGACATGGCGGCCCTGGTGCGCGAAGCCATGGCAGCGGGCGCGGTGGGTTTTGCCAGCAGCACCAGCCCGGCGCACAACGGCGAAGGCGGTTTGCCCATGCCGTCGCGCTTGGCCAGCGACGAAGAAATGATGCAACTCACCCTGGCCATGGGCCACCAGGGCAAAGGCGTCTACATGGTGACCAAAGGCGGTCAAATGCCCATGGCTTTTTTGCGTTCGTTGTCGCAGGCCAGCGGCCGCCCGGTGATGGTCGCCGCCCTGCTACACAACGGCACCAATCCACAAGCCGTGTTCAACGACTTCAAAGCCATCGCCGAGGCCAACGAACAAGGTGTGCCGCTGATAGGCCAGGTGTCTTGTTGTCCTTTGACCATGGATTTCACTTTTGCCTCGGCCTACCCGGTTGAGGGATTGGCCAGTTGGAGACCCGCCATGGGCTTGTCGCACGACAGCTTAAAAATCTGTCTGGCCGACAAGGCTTTCAGACAAAACGTCAAAAATGAGTTGGCCCAAGCCACCACCTTCCGCTTGTTCAACAATGAATGGGACAAGGTGCATGTGGTGCAAACCGCTGCACAGGAACACCAGAAGTACGAACAACACAGTGTGGCCGAACTGGCGCAGCAGCTGGGCGTGGACCCCTTGGACTTTGCCCTGGATCTGGCCCTGGCCGAAGACCTGCAAACCGTGTTCACCGCGCAGTTGCTCAACAGCGATACACAAGCGGTTGCGCAGTTGCTGAACGATCCGCACAGCTTGGTGACGCTCAGCGATGCGGGCGCGCACCTGACTTTTTTCAATGACGCCGGTTTTGGTTTGCATTTGCTGGGCCACTGGGCGCGCGACATGGGCGTCATGTCTATGACGCGTGCCGTGCACAAACTGACAGCCCAGCCTGCAGGCATTCTTGGCTTGAAAGACAGGGGCTTGCTGCGCCCGGGCTACGCGGCCGACTTGCTGTTGTTTGACCCTCAGACAGTGGGGCGCGGCCCCAAGCACCGGGTGTTCGATCTGCCCGGCGGTGCTGCGCGCTTGAACACGCTGGCGGTCGGTGTGCACGGTGTTTGGGTCAACGGTGTGCTGGTCGCAGACGACAAAGGCTTGAACGAGCAGGCTGCGCTGGCCGGGGAATTGCTGACCGAATTCGTTTGAATCCGCTGGGCTGTGCGTCAGGCATCGGATCAAGAGATGTTCGCTAAAACCCTAAGCCGTCTGACGCCGGTTTGACATAGACTGGTTTGATCCTTTGTGAGCCAGCCAAACCCTTGGAGATCCGCATGTCAAACCGCACATCGCAGCAACGCCGCACACTGCTCAAGTTAGGCGTCAGCGCAGCCGCCACCGTCACTTTGGGTTCGCCTTTCATCTCGCGTGCCGAAAACAAAACCATACGCATAGGCATGCCGACCATTTTGTCGGGCCGGGTTGCCATGCTGGGTCAGGCATCTACCAACGCAGCCACGCTAGAAGTAGACAAATTCAATGCCGCGGGTGGTCTGAACGGACGCAAGATCGAACTGGTGATTCGCGATTCCAAAGGCCAACCGCAGGAAGCCGCACGCGTGGCTCGCGAGCTCGTGACCTCAGAAGGCTGCGAGATCATCCTGGACGCCGAAGCCTCATCCGGCGGTTTTGCGGTGCATGAGGTTGCGCGCGACCTGGGCGTGCTGGTCATGCATACCTGTTCGGAAACCTCATCGCTCACGGCAGACCCCAAAATCCGCACGCCGCTGGGCTTTCGCTGTGCCCGCCAAGGTGTGCATGACGCCATCGTCGGCGGCGCTTACGCAGCGCAAGTGGCCAAGGAAAAAAATCTCAAACGCTGGATGACCGTGTCGCCCGACTATGCTTATGGCCGCGACACCACCGCCGAGTTCATGGAGTATTTGAAGCTGTTCAATCCTTCGATTGAAATCGTCGGCGACGTATGGCCCAAACTGTTCCAAGCCGATTACACCGAAGCCATCACGCGTTTGCTGCAAGGCAAACCGCAAGCGGTTTACTCGGCGCTGTGGGGCGGCGATCTCACCTCTTTCATCGACCAGGCGGGTATTTACAGTTTGTTCAGCGAGCGCGAATTCTTTGCGGTCAATATGGCCGACTACGCCGTGCTTCATGCGGTGAAAAATGTTCCCCAGGGCTTGCATTCGGGCAACCGCTATTTGAAAAGCTTTCCCAATACACCCGCCAACACCAACTGGTCCAATGCATACCAGGCGCGCTTCAAAGACCTGCCGCTGAACTGGGCCTGGCAAAACGCCGCAGCGGTGCAGTTCCTTACCAGCGCCATGAAAAAAACCAACAGCGCAGACGGCAAAAAAATGGCCGATGCCTTGCGCGGCATGAGCATAGATTCGCCGTTCGGCTCTAACGGCAAACTCACCATGCGCGCCGAGGACAACACCTTGGTCGACTACGCTGTCGGCTGGGGCGCGCTTGAACCCAAAGAACCTTTCATGTCCAAACCCAGCCCCGGCAACTGGAAACAAATTGCCGAGTTGGAAGTGCAGTGGAAAAAGCGCAAAGCCTACGTCTGAAACGGCTGACAGCGTCTGATGGAACTCAATGCCTTGTTTGAATGTCTGGGGTCGATGTCATGCATCGTCACCCAGACCAGCACCGGTCTGATCGTCGGGGCTTTGCTGTTTCTGGTGGCCGCCGGTCTGACACTGATTTTCGGTGTGCTCGGCGTCATCAACTTCGCCCACGGTTCGTTTTACATGCTAGGGGCTTATGTGGCGCTGTCGGCCTACCGCTTCACTGACAGTTACGCGTTGGCGGCCATCGCTGCAGGCTTAGGGGTAGGATTGTTTGCGCTGGTGTTTGAACGCTTTTTCATGCGCCGGGTTTACCAGTCGGATGTGCTGTTGCAACTGCTGGTTTGTTACGCTTTTATTTTGATATTGGACGATGTGGTGAAGATCGTCTGGGGAGCCGAGTTTCAGTCCATGGGCATGCCCAAGGCGTTTCAACAAGCCCCTTTGTTCATCGGTGGCGGCGTGGTGCCGGTGTTTTATATGTACTTGATGGCGGCCGCCGGTTTGATCGCCGGCTTGCTCTGGTTCACCCTGACCCGCACACGTGCGGGCAAGATCATCCGGGCCGCCGCCCAAAACCCGGGCATGACCTCTTCATTGGGACTCAACACCCAATGGATTTATGCCTCTGTATTTGCGTTTGGCGGACTGTTGGCTGGGCTGGCTGGCGGACTGGCCGCGCCGGTGCGCTCCATGTCACCCGGCATGGGTTTTTCCATACTGATTGAATCTTTCATTGTCACCGTCATAGGCGGTATGGGTTCGGTCAGCGGCGCCTTGCTCGGCGCCTTGCTGATCGGCTTGATCCGCTCCTTTGGCTCGATCGGCTTTCCGCTGTTTGTCGAAGGCATCATGTTTCTGGCCATGGGCTTGATACTGGTGTTCAAGCCCAGCGGCCTGATGGGCAAAGGCCAGTCATGAATTCTCTCAACCGATGGCAAAAAGACACAGTCTGGGCGCTCATGGCCCTGGTGTTGTTGCTGGCCCTGCCCTTGCTGGGCCCGTCGCGGGTAGTGATTGATTTCATCATCCGTTTGTGCGCCATGGGTTTGCTGGCCACCTCGCTCAATATGCTGGTGGGTTACGGCGGCATGGTGTCTTTCGGTCACGCCATGTTTTTCGGCAGCGGTGCTTATGCGTTTTCTTTGATGCTGCAAAAAGGCGCGGTGTCTGTGCCGGTGGCTTTATTGACAGCGTTGGTGTTTTGCGCCTTACTGGCCGCTGTCATCGGCGCCATTTGCGTGCGGCTCAAAGGCATTTACTTTTCTTTTCTGACCTTGGCTTTTCAAATGCTGTTGCACAGCATCATCATCACCTGGACCGGTTTGACCGGCGGTGACCAGGGCCTGACCGGCGGTATCCCACGGCCTGTTTTTCTGGGCATAGACCTGACGCAAACGCTGCACGTTTACATGTTCTCCTGTGTGCTGGCTGTGGTCTGTTTGCTGGCCATGCGCTTGTTGATGCAGTCTCCTTTTGGCTATACCTTGCGCATGTTGCGCGACAACGAGGACCGTGCCGCTTTTCTCGGTATCCACCTGTGGCGTGTGCGCTTGTACGCGTTCATCCTGGCAGGTATGTTTGCGGGCGTAGGCGGCGTCATCATGGCCTTGTTTGTGTCCGGCGCCTTCCCCGATTTCAGCTACTGGACCATGTCCGGCGAAGCGGTGTTCATGATCATGATGGGCGGCACCCAAGTCTTCACCGGTCCGGTGCTGGGTGCGGCCCTGCTGCAAATGTTTAACGACACCATCACCCGCAACACCCAGTACCACGGGCTGGCGCTGGGGCTGGTGATTCTGCTGTTCACGTTAGGCTTTCAGCGCGGCATCACCGATGTGTTCAAAGGCTGGCGCAAGTGGCTGCCCTCGGCCAGAAAAGGCGGCGACTGATGCTGTCTATAGAAAAGCTCTACAAATCCTTTGGCGGCGTCAGCGCCATCTCGGATGTGTCTATGGATTTTCCCAGCGGCTCACTCAGCGCTGTCATCGGCCCCAATGGTGCAGGCAAAACCACGTTCTTCAATCTGATTTCCGGTGGCCTGCAACCTGACAGCGGCCGTATTTTGTTAGATGGCCAGAACATGGTCGGGCTGTCTCGCAACGCCATTGTTCACCAAGGTATAGGCCGGGCGTTTCAAGTCGCTAAGTTGTTCAAAAGCCTGACCGTGGAAGAGTCTTTGCGCGGGGCTCTGCAATCTGCCTTCGGCCATGCGGCGCAAATGCATGGCAGTTTTCCACTGCCCGCCACGCGCGAGCGGGCGCACGAAGTGATGGAGCAACTGGGCTTGCAAAACAAGGCAGATACGGTCAGCGGTAATTTGTCGCACGGCGACCAGAAACTGCTGGACATGGCGCTGGCTTTGGTGATGCGACCCAAGGTGCTGCTGCTGGACGAGCCCGTGGCAGGCATGGGGCCTGACGAACGCGGCCAAATGATGGAGACGGTGCAAGGGCTGTGGCGACAAGGCGGGCTGACCATTGTGTTGATTGAGCACGACATGGACATTGTGTTCCGTGTGGCCCAGCACATACACGTGCTGTCCTATGGCAAATTGCTGGCCCAGGGTAACGCCGAGGAAATCCGCGCCAATCCTCGTGTGATCGAAGCCTACTTAGGCCATGCCCAGGAGAACGCCGGTGAGTGATCTGCTGCAAGTGCAACAACTGGAAGTGCTGTATGACACCAGCCAGGTCTTGTTCGGCCTGAACCTGAGCTTGCGTGCCGGTGAAACCCTGGCCTTGCTGGGCCGCAACGGGGCCGGTAAAAGCACCACCATGAAAGCCATTGCAGGCGCTATTCGCGTTCGCAGCGGATCGGTGGTGTTTGATAGCGTGTCCATCAGGGACCGCCCTGCTCACCTGATTGCACGCGCCGGGCTGGCTTATGTGCCTGAAGACAGACAAATCTTCTCCGAGCTCAGTGTCGAAGACAACTTGGACATTGCGTCCAAACGCGGCCCCGGCGGCGAAGACGATTGGCCTTTGGCGCGCGTCTACGACATGCTGCCACTGCTCAAACCATTGCGCCACCGTGCAGGCGGTTTGCTGTCAGGAGGCGAGCAACAAATGTTGACCGTCGGACGCGCTTTGATGGGCAACCCGCGGCTGTTGCTGCTGGACGAGCCCAGCGAAGGGCTGGCGCCCATCATGGTGCAAAAGATAGGTGAACTGATTCAAGCTTTAAAGCAAACCGGAACCAGCATTGTGCTGGCCGAGCAAAACCTGCATTTCTGTCTGGGTCTGGCCGACCGCGCCGTGGTCATAGACAAAGGCCGGGATGTATTCACCGGTAGCATCGCCGAATTGAACGCAGACGCGCATATCAAACAGCGTTATTTATCGGTCTGACAACAGGCACAGCGAATCAGCTGCGCAAATGAAAGCCCCGGTACTTGTTAGCGGCGACCTCATCACAAATACCTCTGTAACGCGCAAACCCGCCTGCATAAGGCATGAACACGCGTGGCTTGCCTGGCACGTTGGCGCCCAGGTACCAACTGTGGTGGGCCTGCGGCAGCAAAGTGGCATTGGCCGCTTCGTTCACCTGCTGAACCCAGTCGTCACTGGCTTGTTCATCCGCCTCAATCTGTGAGATGCCGTTGTCGCGCATATAGGCGATACAAGCGGTGATCCAGTTGACATGTTGCTCGATTTGCGGCGGCAGATTGCACAACACCGACGGGCTGCCCGGGCCGGTGATGGTGAACAGATTGGGGAACTGAGGGATTTGCAAACCCAGGTAAGTGCGCGGCCCCGCCGCCCAGGCGTCTTTCAAGGGCAAACCTTGGCGACCCGAAATATTCATGCGCAGCAAACTGCCGGTCATGGCATCAAAGCCGGTGGCAAA
>CANGCZ010000012.1 GCA_947452325.1 Comamonadaceae bacterium
GATAGAGGAGTTTGACATGGCAACAATAACCGCAGGCATGGTCGCTGAACTGCGTGCAAAAACCGACGCACCCATGATGGAGTGCAAAAAAGCTTTGACCGAAGCCGATGGCGATATGGTCAAAGCGGAAGAATTGCTGCGCGTCAAGCTGGGCAGCAAAGCCAGCAAGGCGGCTGCCCGTGTGACTGCCGAAGGTGTGGTCGCTATTGCCATGCACGGTGGTGCAGGCGCCATGCTTGAAGTCAATTGCGAAACCGACTTCGTCACCAAGAACGACAGCTTTTTGGCGCTTGCCAATGCCTCCGCCGGATTGATTGCCACCCACCGTCCTGCCGATGTCGACGCCTTGTCTGCCTTGGCCTACCAGCAAGATGGTTTTGGACCAACGGTTGAAGACGTACGCAAAGGCCTGATTGGCAAGATAGGTGAGAACATGAGCTTTCGCCGCTTCAAATACTTTGACCAAAGCAGTCAGCTGACATCTTATTTGCATGGAACACGCATCGGCGTGGTGGTCGAGTACAACGGCGATGAAGCGGCGGCCCGCGACGTTGCCATGCACGTGGCAGCCATGAAACCAGTGTCATTGACCAGCGCTGATGTGCCTGCTGTATTGATTGAGACTGAGCGTTCTGTCGCCACAGCCAAAGCCGCTGAGTCAGGCAAGCCCCCTGAGATCGCCGCCAAAATGATCGAAGGCGCGGTGCAAAAGTATTTGAAAGAAGTGTCATTGTTCAATCAGCCTTTCGTGAAAAACGACAAGCAAACTGTTGAACAAATGCTGCAATCAGCCAAAACCACAGTCAAGGCGTTCACCATGTTTGTGGTTGGGGAAGGTATTGAGCGCAGAGTCGATGACTTTGCCGCCGAGGTGGCCGCCCAGGTGGCCGCCGCCAAGCAATCAGCATGATAAAAAGGGGACACAAAACAGTCCCCTTTTTTTCGATCCCTGCTTTCACTGTTGTACCCGGAGAAGTATGCAATGACATCCCAAAAACCCGCCTACAAAAGGATTTTGCTCAAGCTCTCCGGTGAGGCTTTGATGGGCGACGATGCATTCGGTATCAACCGCGACACGATTGTGCGCATGGTTGAGGAAATCGCCGAGATCACTCGCCTCGGTGTCGAGGTGGCAGTGGTCATAGGCGGGGGCAATATTTTTCGGGGCGTGGCTGGTGGTTCGGTTGGGATGGATCGCGCAACCGCTGATTACATGGGCATGCTGGCCACGGTCATGAATGCGCTGGCTTTGGCTGACACCATGAACAAAGCAGGTTTGGTGGCACGCGTCATGTCGGCCATCGGCATTGAGCAAGTGGTCGAGCCTTATGTGCGCCCCAAAGCGTTGCAATACCTGGAAGAGGGCAAGGTGGTGGTATTCGCCGCTGGTACTGGCAATCCGTTTTTCACCACGGACACCGCAGCAGCTTTGCGCGGGGCTGAAATAGGCGCAGCCATGGTGTTGAAAGCCACCAAAGTCGATGGTGTTTATACTGCCGACCCGAAAAAAGACCCGTCGGCAACCCGCTATAGTCAAATCAGTTTTGACGATGCCATCAATGGCAATCTGGGCATCATGGATGCAACGGCTTTTGCCTTGTGCCGTGACCAGAAACTGCCTATCACCGTGTTCTCGATTTTCAAAAACGGTGCGCTCAAGCGGGTGGTCATGGGCGAAGATGAAGGAACACTGGTTTTTGCTTCATGAAACAGTGACGTATTGGCAGGAGGATTGAGAACCATGGATATCAGTGAGATCAAGAAACACAATGAAAGCAAGATGGATCAATCCATTGCGGCTTTCAATCACAGTCTGAGCAAAATCCGCACGGGCCGGGCCAATCCCGGCTTGCTTGACAACATCATGGTCGAGTATTACGGCAACCCCACGCCTTTGTCCCAGGTGGCCAATGTCTCTTTGTTAGATGCCCGCACCATCAGTGTTCAGCCTTGGGAAAAAGGCTTGGGCCCTAAGATAGAAAAAGCCATACGAGAAAGCGATCTGGGCTTGAACCCCTCGTCTATGGGCGATCTCATCCGCGTGCCCATGCCGCCCATGACCGAAGAACGCAGAAAAGAGATGACCAAAATTGTCCGCAACGAAGGTGAAAACGCCAAGGTTGCTGTTCGTAATTTACGCAGAGATGCCAATGAAGCGGTGAAAAAATTGGTCAAAGACAAATTGGCCTCCGAAGATGAGCAAAAACGTGCAGAGGCTGACATACAAAAAGTAACTGACAAACATATCGCTGATATAGATAAATTAATGGCTTCCAAAGAGCAGGAAATCATGGCTGTCTGAGCAGCTTTTCTCATGCTTAAACAACGCATCATCACCGCCTTGTTTTTATTGGCGGTCTTTTTACCGGCGTTGTTTCACCCGGATGCCCGCTGGCTTGGTTTTGCTGGTCTGTTTCTTGTGGCTGCCGGTGCTTGGGAGTGGGGTCGCTTGAATCATTTGGGCCCCGTTGCCGCCTTGGTGATGCCACTGTGTTGCTTGATGCTTTGCACTGCGCTGTGGATCACTGGAGTCGCCGCATCCATGCCAAATGCAGTGTGGTTGCTGAGCGGTGTTTTGTGGATCAGTCTGCTGTTTTATTTTTTGAAGCACGGCGCTGAGAGTTGGCGGGTACTGCCTGCGCTGATCAGAAATCTGACTGGCATAGGGATTCTGACCATGACCTGGCTGGCTTTGTACCAGGCCAAACGCACAGGAACTGCATTTTTGACGTCGGTGCTGGTGCTGGTATGGGTTGCGGATATCGCTGCTTATTTTGTTGGCAAGCAATGGGGGCGCAACAAACTTGCACCTTCCATCAGCCCGGGAAAAAGTCGCGAAGGCTTGTTGGGCGGTTTGCTGGGTGTGGTTGCATTGTCTTTTGCTTGGCTGGTCTTGCAAACCACGTTTCCCGCCTTGAGCGACAGCTTATTTGCCAGACTGTATGCGCACGGCGTCTTTTTTATGTTGGCAGGTGTGATTTTTCTTGCCTTGGTCAGCGCAGCGGGTGACTTGTTTGAATCGCTTTTAAAACGCAGCGCAGGCGTGAAAGACAGCAGCGCTTTGTTGCCGGGTCATGGCGGTGTGCTTGACCGGTTGGACGCGTTGCTTCCCACTTTACCTCTAGCCATGATGCTTTATTTGATGTGAGCCAGACGCTATGAAAAAAAATCTGACTGTGCTGGGTTCTACCGGTTCCATTGGTGTCAATACCTTGGATATTGTGGCCAGGCATTCTGATCGCTACAACGTTTATGCGTTGACCGGTGCCACACAGGTCGACAAAATGCTGGCCCAGTGCGCAGCATTCAAACCGACATACGCTGTCATGGTGCATGAAGCAGCAGCACAACAATTGAAAGACAGGCTTCAAGCAGAAGGACTTGCAACGCGGGTTTTGTCAGGACCGCAAGCCCTCAACGATGTGGCATGCGCTGCAGAGGTTGACATGGTCATGGCGGCCATTGTGGGCGCTGCCGGTCTTGCGTCTTGCCTTAGCGCAGCGCGTGCAGGCAAACGGTTGTTGTTGGCCAACAAGGAAGCCTTGGTGGTGGGCGGTGAGTTATTTCTTGATGCCGTGCAACAGGGCGGCGCCAAGTTATTGCCTATAGACAGTGAGCACTCGGCTGTTTTTCAAGCCTTGCCTGAAGATGCACGGACCTGGCCTGACGTGGTCAACAAAATCATTTTGACGGCTTCCGGGGGGCCTTTCAGAACCCGTGAACCTGAGGATTTCCATTCGATCACACCTGAACAAGCCTGTGCCCATCCCAATTGGGTGATGGGAAGAAAAATTTCTGTTGATTCAGCCACCATGATGAACAAGGCCCTTGAGGTGATTGAAGCCAGGTATTTGTTCGGCATCGCGCCTGAGCAGATAGAAGTGATCATCCACCCTCAGAGCATTATTCATTCCATGGTGGAGTTCGTCGACGGCTCAATCGTGGCACAGCTGGGCACACCGGATATGCGCATGCCGATTTCTTACGGTCTGGCCTGGCCGGATCGCATTCCTTCTGGCGCTGACAACATCGATTTCCGCAAAAGTACTCAGATGACTTTCGAGTCCATGCAAGAGCCTTTGCATCAGAAAAGATTCCCCGGTTTGGCACTGGCTTGGGAAGCACTCAAGGCGCCAAGCGGCACAACGGCAGTTTTGAACGCGGCCAACGAAGTCGCTGTAGGGCTATTTCTGGCTGGTGATATTCAGTTTGACCAGATACACGCCGTGAACTTGGCCACTTTGTCCGCTTGTCTGCCCGAAAAGCCGCGTTCATTGGAAGATTTGCTGGAAATTGATGCAAAAGCGAGAATAAAAGCGAACCAGGCTGCAACTAAAATGCTGAAAAAGCATTGATTAAACGCATGCAGGTTCACAAGCAGGCGATGGACTTTCATCAACTGCAGCTTGTCAGCTGATGTATTATCAACTTAACCCTGCCTCAGGCGCATTCTTCAAGTGAAAGTGATTGTCTGCATGCATTGAATCGGAGGCTTTGTGTGCTGACGCAGCCAGCCTCAATATCTGATTCTTTTGAAATTCCACTTATTGATTCATAGCAACCACTTCATGAAGTCCTCATTTATCTCCCGATTCATTCTTTGCTGTCAGGCTTTGTTGATCAGCGCTTTTCTTACACAAGTCGCCGTTGCGGTTGAGCCGTTCACGGTCAAAGACATTCGCATGGAAGGTTTGCAAAGGGTAGAACCTGGAAATGTGTTGGCAACATTGCCTTTCAAAGTGGGTGAAAACTATTCTGATGACAAAGCAAGCCTGGCGATACGGAATTTATTCGCCTTGGGTTTGTTCAAAGACGTACGTATTGAAGTCAAGGACGATGTGGTGACTGTGGTGGTGGAAGAGCGTCCGCTGATTTCTGCCATCAACTTCACCGGTATCAAAGAATTCGATAAAGACACTTTGAAAAAAGCCCTCAAGGATATTGGTTTGTCTGAAGGCAGGCCTTTCGACAAGGCATTGTCTGACCGGGCAGAGCAGGAGTTAAAGCGCCAGTACATCAATCGCAGTTTGTATGGGGCCGAGGTGGTCACCACTGTCGCGCCGGCGGAACGTAACAAGGTCAATTTGAACTTCACTGTCATTGAAGGCGAAGTATCAAAAATCAAGGAATACAAAATTGTTGGCAACAAAGCCTTTGATCTTGCTGCCATCAAGGACCAACTTGATTTGTCCGAACCGAATTACATGTCCTGGTACACCAAATCAGACCGTTATTCACAAGCCAAGTTAAATGCCGACTTGGAGAACCTCAAATCCTTTTATTTGTCCCGTGGATACCTGGAGTTCAGGGTTGAATCAACACAGGTTGCTATTTCGCCGAACAAACAGGACATCACCATTACCGTCAATGTGTTTGAAGGTTCGCGCTTTGTGGTCAGCGAAGTTGCGCTGGAAGGCTTTTATCTGGGTCGCGACAATGAATTCAAGTCACTGATAACCATCAAACCGGGCTTGGCTTATAACGTCACAGATGTCGTTGAAACCACGAAAGCTTTTTCGGATTATTTTGGCAATTTTGGTTTTGCTTTTGCCCGGGTTGAACAGCGCACAGAGATTGATCGCCAAACCGGTCAGGTCAAAGTCATTCTTCAGGCAGATCCTTCCAGACGTGCTTATGTACGCCGCATCAACATAGCAGGTAATGAGCGCACCAGGGACGAGATCATTCGCAGGGAATTCAGGCAAATGGAATCCTCGTGGTACGACGGTCAGCGCATACGTGCTTCGCGTGACCGGGTTGACCGCTTAGGTTTTTTTACCGAAGTGACCATAGATACTCAGGAAGTTCCTGATAACCCGGATCAGGTCGACATCAACTTAAAAGTGACAGAAAAACCTACTAACTCTTTGTCCATGGGCATTGGTTTTTCAACTGCGGAAAGTACCTTTTTGTCCTTTGGTTTGAACCAGGACAATTTTTTCGGTACCGGTAATTCAGTCGGCGTTCAAATCAATACCAGCCAATACAACAAAATTTATTCCATACACACGACCGATCCTTATTTCACCGAGGACGGGGTATCGCGTACGTTTAATCTTTTCAGTAAAAACTCTAAACCTTACTCGACTTCCACCAACTACTACAACATGAATACGGCAGGGCTTGGCCTGAGTTTTGGTGTTCCTATCGCCGAGACGGATACTATCTACATAGGCGCTGCTTACGACAGCACAACGGTTTCAAGCGGTACCAATCTGCCAAATGCATACTCCAATTACGCGGATGACCCGCTCATTTCTATTCCGCTGACGCTAGGCTGGGCGCGCGACAGCCGTGACAGTATGTTGGCGCCCAACAAAGGCAGATTCATGCGGTTTAATTCTGAATTGGGTTTGATGGGCGACACCCGTTACTACAAAAACTCGGGCCAGTATCAACAATATTGGCCGCTGGGCCGCAAATACACCTTCGCAGTCAATGCTGAACTCGGCATAGGCGGTGGGATTGATGGCCATGATTACCCGGTGTTCAAGAATTTTTATTCAGGCGGTCTGGGTTCGGTGCGAGGCTTTCAGCAGAACTCCTTGCAAACAGCAACCACATACAACCGCTACATCGGTGACTATTCCACCGGTGGATCCAAGAAAATCTTGCTCAATTCCGAATTCCTCATGCCTTTTCCTGGCGTAGGTACCGATAAAACTTTGAGGCTTTACACGTTTTTTGACGTAGGTAATGTCTATACTGCGCAAGAATCCGTCGATCTGGGTCAGTTGAGAAGCGCTACCGGCTTGGGTTTGAGTTGGATCTCTCCGGTAGGACCTTTGCGGCTGGCTGTCGCCAGGCCCGTCAAGAAATTTGATATCGATAGAATACAGAGCTTTCAATTCCAGATCGGGACTTCATTCTGATGAAAACTAAACTGACACGTTCATTATTGCTGGTCTGCTTGGGCTTGGCCGGCTTGACTCTTCATGCTGAAGAATTTCGGATTGGTTTTATCAACACCGACCGGATTTTCAAGGAATCAAGCACAGCCAAAGTCGCTCAAACCAAGTTGGAGCAGGAATTTTCCAAGCGAGAAAAAGAGTTGATGGAGTTGGGTAACAGCTTGAAATCCAATTCTGAAAAGCTCGAACGCGACTCCCCGACATTGTCAGATTCTCAACGCACCACCAGACAAAGACAATTGTCCGATCAGGACCGAGAATTCCAGCGCAAGCGTCGTGAATTCCAGGAAGACTTGAATGCCAGAAAAAATGAAGAGTTGCAGCAGGTTCTGGAAAAAGCCAATAAAGTCGTCAAGCAAATTGCCGAAGCAGAAAAATACGACGTGATACTTCAAGAAGCTGTTTATATCAGCCCTAAGCATGACATCACCGACAAGGTGATCAAAGTCATCAACAGCGGCAAGTGATGGTGTGGTGTCCCTTGCATTAGGGTTCATCGTAGAGCAACTCGGCGGCCGCTTGCATGGATCGCCCGACACTGTCATCACGGGTTTGGCACCGCTTGCTACTGCGGGGCGCGGTGATTTATCTTTTCTCAGCCACCCCCGCTACATCTCCCAACTGAGCACCAGTCAAGCTGCTTGCATCATCGTCGCACAAGCACATGCGCCCAACGCCATTGAACGCGGCTGTTGTCTGGTGGTTGATAACCCTTATCTTTATTGGGCAGGTTTGACTCAGTTATGGCGTCAGCACGTCTTGCCAGACAAGGCGTCTGAGTTGATTCATTCATCGGCGGTGGTTTCCAAAACCGCCTACATCCATCCCACGGCTCGCATAGGTCCTCTGTGCGTGGTTGAAGACGGCGCCTCCATAGGTGCAGGAACTTGGCTGAAATCCAGAGTCACTGTTTCCTCCGGTTGCGTCATTGGTGAGAACTGTATTCTTCATGCAGGCGTGGTGATCGGTGCCGATGGTTTCGGCTTTGCGCTTGACCAGGGGCAATGGGTCAAGATAGAACAATTCGGCGGTGTACGCATAGGCAACGAAGTCGAGATCGGTGCAAATACCTGCGTGGACCGTGGCGCCATTGAAGACACTGTGATTGAAGATGGCGTCAAACTCGATAACTTGATTCAGATCGGACACAACGTTCACATAGGCAAACACACTGCCATGGCCGGTTGTGTCGGAGTGGCCGGCAGTGCCAGAATCGGCGCGCATTGCACGGTGGGCGGTGGTGCTGTCATCCTTGGTCATTTGGAACTGGCCGATCACGTCCATGTGTCTGCCGCTTCAGTCGTGAGCCATTCCTTGCTCAAACCGGGAACGTATAGCGGCGTCTTCCCGATAGACGAAAATGCGGCTTGGCAGAAGAATGCTGCCAGTTTGCGTCAACTCAATGCTTTGCGCGAACGCATACGCCGTCTAGAAAATAATTTCAATACGTCAGGGTCATGATCATGGATATACATCAAATTTTAAAAATGCTGCCGCACCGCTACCCGTTTCTGCTGGTAGACCGGGTGCTGCAACTTGACAAAGGTAAATCCATTGTTGCCTTGAAAAATGTCACTATCAATGAGCCGTTTTTCAATGGCCATTTTCCGCACCGGCCGGTCATGCCAGGCGTGTTGATGCTAGAGGCTCTGGCACAGGCTGCGGCTTTGCTTTCTTTTCACACCATGGATGTGGTGCCCGACGAAAACACCATTTATTACTTTGCGGGCATTGATGGCGCGCGTTTCAAGCGCCCGGTTGAACCCGGAGATGCGCTCACACTGATGGTTGAACTCGACCGCATGAAGGCGGGTATTTTCAAATTCAAAGCCAAAGGCATGGTGGGTGACGAACTGGCTGTGGAAGCCGATTTGATGTGCACCATGCGACGCATTGACTGACTTGCCCATGGCCCAGATACACCCCAGTGCGCTGGTAGACCCGGCAGCGCAAATCCATGAATCCGTGTCCATCGGTGCTTACAGCATCATCGGCCCCCATGTGCGCATCGGGGCAGGCACCACGGTGGCTTCACATTGTGTGATTGAAGGCCGGACCACCATAGGCGAAGACAACCGTATTTTTCAGTTCAACTCGCTGGGTGCTGTTCCGCAGGATAAAAAATACGCTGGCGAGCCTTGTGAATTGATCATCGGTGACCGCAACACCATCCGCGAGTTCTGCACCTTCAATATCGGCACCAGTCAGGATCAGGGCGTGACCCGGGTGGGCAACGACAATTGGCTGATGGCTTATGTGCATCTTGCGCACGACTGCCAGGTGGGTAACCACACTATTTTTGCCAACAGCACGCAACTGGCCGGTCATGTGCATGTCGGAGATTGGGCGATTTTGGGCGGATTCACCGTGGTGCATCAGTTCTGTCGTCTGGGTGCACACAGTTTCACTGCCATGAACTCCTTGTTGTTCGCAGATCTCCCGCCTTACGCCATGTGCCAGGGGCAACCGGCCCAGGTCCGTTCGATGAACTACGAGGGCTTGAAGCGCAGGGGATTCACACCGGCTCAAATTCAAGCCGTCAAACTCATGCACAAAGCGCTTTACAGGGAAGAGTTGACTTTGCAAACCGCGCTTGAACACATTCAAGCCATGGCGCAAACAGACCCGGGTATTGCGGATGTGGTTGATGTGATGTGCGCTTTTCTGGCGCAGGTTTCACCCAACCGCGGCATCATCCGTTGAATCGTGCCAGGCGATACATGAGCGACGCACCGGCGCTTGATATGGCAATGGTCGCTGGCGAAACCTCCGGCGACTTGCTGGCCTCTTTGGTCATACCCGGTTTGCAACAACGCTGGCCGGACTTGCGCATGGCGGGTATCGGCGGTCCTCGAATGCAGCAAAGCGGGTTCGATTCTTGGTGGCCAATGGAAAAACTGTCGGTGCGCGGTTATGTGGAAGTGCTCAAGCATTACCGTGAAATTGTCGGCATTCGCCAGCAACTCAAGACCCGTTTGCTCTGCACCCGTCCTGACTTGTTCATGGGCGTGGATGCGCCGGATTTCAATTTGAGTCTGGCCCGCGACCTGCGCCTAGCGGGCGTGAAAACCGTGCAATTTGTTTGCCCCTCGGTCTGGGCCTGGCGCGCGCAGCGTCTGAAAAAAATCCGCGACAGCGTTGATCACGTGCTTTGCATTTTCCCCTTCGAACCCGAACTGTTGTCGCAGCACGGCATTGCGGCCACTTTTGTCGGTCATCCTTTGGCAAACCTGATTCCCGAGCAGGCGGACAAGGCTGCGGCCCGAACACAACTGGAATTGCCGCCATCGGCAAGGGTGCTGGCCGTGCTGCCCGGTAGCCGCAAAGATGAGATCAAACATTTATTGCCCCGGTTTTTAGCAGCGGTTGAATTGCTGCGCTTGCAGCAGCCTGATGTGCTGGCTGTGTTGCCTGTGGCTCCCGGCATGTCCGGTCTGGTCAACGACATCGCCCGGCCATTTCCCGTGGCCCGCCATCTGAAAATCATCCAGGGCCAAAGCCATGCGGTGATGGCTGCAGCCGACGTTGCCATGGTAGCCAGCGGTACGGCTACCTTGGAAGCCGCCTTGTTCAAATGCCCTATGGTGATTGCTTATGCCATGCCGTGGTTGAGCTGGCAAATCATTGAGCGCAAACGATTGCAGCCCTGGGTCGGGTTGCCCAATATTTTGTGCCGCGATTTTGTCGTGCCCGAGTTGTTGCAATCTCAAGCCACGCCTCAGGCCTTGGCCGCTTGCGTCTCGGATTGGCTGCAGCAGCCCAACAAAGTACAGGCATTGCAACAGACTTTTTCCCGCTTGCACCAGTCATTGCGAGCCGACACACCTACGGTAGCCGCCCATGCGATCGCGCAAATCCTCCAAGCCTGAGCAGGTCCATCTCAACTGGGACGACGGTCCGGTGTTGATCGCCGGTGTGGACGAGGCCGGGCGAGGCCCCTTGGCCGGCCCGGTGTTTGCCGCTGCCGTCATGCTCGATGACCTGGCTCCGGTGCGCGGACTGGCTGATTCAAAAACACTCAGCCCGGCCAAGCGTGAAAAACTCTACGACCAAATCCGTGCCAAGGCTTTGTGTTTTTGCGTGGCCCGGGCGTCGGTAGAGGAAATCGATGAACGAAATATTCTGCAAGCCACTTTGTTGGCCATGCAGCGAGCGGTACATGGCTTGCGTTTGAAGCCCGGCAAGGTGCTGGTGGACGGCAATCGTTTGCCTGTGCTGGATGTGCTGGCAGAGGCCATCGTCAAAGGCGATAGCAAAGTGGCGGCCATCTCGGCGGCTTCCATATTGGCCAAGGTTGAACGTGACCGTTGGTGCGTAGAGATCGACGCGGCGTTTCCGGATTACGGTTTCGCCAGGCACAAAGGCTATGGCACAGCCGAACACCTCAAGGCCTTGCGCGCATTCGGCCCGACGGTTTGGCACAGGCGCAGCTTTGCCCCAGTTGCCGCCTTGCTGGGTGATAAGGCAGGGGGCAACACACATGGCGGTTAAACCCATCAGTTCCAAAGACAACCCGCAGTTCAAGCAATTGAGATCGCTGGCCAACGACAACACGTCTTATCGCCATAGCAGGCAAGTCTGGTTAGAGGGCGAGCATTTGTGCCAGGCCGCGCTGGACAGCGGTCTGCGCTTTGTGCTCCTGGCTGTGCTTGATACCGTGACGCAGGACACCCTCGCCGTGTGGGAAACGCGCAGCGACACGGTCTTGCAACTGACCGCAGGCTTGATGTCGGCATTGAGCACATTGCCTTCCCCGTCGTGGATAGGCGGGGTGGTGGAGTTACCGCACACGCAGGCCATCAAGCGCACCGACTCTGTGGTCGTGTTCGATCAGGTACAGGATCCCGGCAATGCCGGCGCCATCTTGCGTTGCGCGGCAGCTTTCGGTTTCCGTCAAGTTGTCAGCACCTCGGGTTCCGTGGCTTTGTGGTCTGCCAAAGTAGTGCGTGCGGCCATGGGTGCGCATTTCGGCTTGCAGTTAAACGAGTCTTGTCCCATGACCGAGATTTTGCAACTTGAGATGCCGGTGTTGCTGACCGATGTGCACCAAGGGCCTTACTTGCATCAGATGACAGTCGACAAAAGCTTGCCATGGCCATGTGTATGGGTGTTCGGTCACGAGGGCCGGGGCGTCAGTCCCGACTGGCCGCAAGCCATGGTGCAAAGGGTGCGGATTGCCCAGCCTGGCGGGCAAGAATCATTGAACGTGGCTGCGGCTGCGGCGATTTGTTTGCATGCAAGTGCCACTTCACGTGCAGACGAGTGTTAATGGCAAGCATTTGAAGTCAGTGCCGTAAGACGCAGGGATATAATGAGCGACTTCTATATCAACCGCACGCCCCTCGCTCGAAAAAAAGCCATTCCCCTTGTATAGCTGCCAAAGAGAAGGCCTCTCTTGCACCTGGGGCGTCACCGAATCTCGGAGATCTGAGTGCTTTTGACTCTTCAGGGAAATCGTCCTCCCGCTATTTTGGCGCTATCAGACGGCACGGTCTTCATGGGGCAATCCATCGGGCACGATGGTCACACTGTCGGCGAAGTTGTTTTCAATACATCCATGACCGGGTACCAGGAAATCCTGACCGACCCGAGCTATTGCCAGCAATTGGTCACTTTGACTTATTCGCATATCGGCAATTACGGTGTCAACCGCGAGGACAATGAAGCCGAACGTGTGTATGCAGCCGGTTTGATCATCAAAAATCTGCCTTTGTTGCATTCCAACTTCCGTGCCGATAGCGACTTGACGCAATTCCTCCAAGCGCAAGGCACCGTGGCCATTGCAGACATCGACACCCGCATGCTGACCCGCCATTTGCGTGAAAACGGCGCGCAAAACGGTGCCATCGTCGCGTTCCCGCTAGGCCATCAGGTCAGCGCCCAAGACATAAGCCAAGCGGTGGCCAAAGCCAACCAAGCTCCTTCCATGAACGGCCTGGATCTGGCGTCTAAAGTCAGTGTGGCCAAGGCCTATGACTGGCATGAAACCGAATGGCAACTGGGTGAGGGCTACCGCACACTGGAAAAAGCCAGTTACCGTGTGGTGGCCTACGACTTTGGTGTCAAAAGAAATATTTTGCGCATGCTGGCACAGCGCGGTTGCGAGGTCACCGTGGTGCCCGCTACAACCACGGCCCAACAAGTGTTGGCAATGAAGCCCGATGGCGTGTTTCTCTCCAACGGACCGGGTGACCCCGGGCCGTGCAGTTACGCCATTGAAGCTACGCAGGCGTTGCTTGAACAAAAAATCCCTTTGTTTGGTATTTGTCTCGGCCATCAGATATTGGCCCTGGCCTGCGGCGCCAGCACTTACAAAATGAAATTCGGGCACCACGGTGCGAATCACCCGGTCAAGGACTTGCAAACTTCTCGCGTGTCCATCACCAGCCAGAACCATGGCTTCGCGGTCGATGAAAAATCCCTGCCCGCGCATGTGCGCGCCACCCATGTCAGTTTGTTTGACGGCAGTTTGCAAGGCCTAGAGCTGACAGATCAACCCGCCTTCAGCTTTCAGGGGCATCCGGAGGCTTCGCCCGGCCCGCACGACATCGGTTATTTGTTTGACCGCTTTATTCACTCAATGGCGGTTTCCCAGCATGGCTAAACGTACAGACATCAAAAGCATTTTGTTGATAGGCGCAGGTCCTATCGTCATCGGTCAGGCCTGTGAGTTTGATTACTCAGGCGTGCAAGCCTGCAAGGCTTTGCGCGAAGAAGGCTACAAAGTCATTTTGATCAACAGCAACCCGGCCACCATCATGACCGACCCGGCCACGGCGGACGTGACTTACATCGAACCCATCACCTGGAAGACGGTGGAAAAAATCATCGCCAAGGAAAAGCCGGATGCGATTTTGCCCACCATGGGCGGACAGACTGCGCTTAACTGCGCGTTGGATTTGTGGCGCCACGGTGTGCTGGACAAATACTTGGGCGCTAACACCGGCAAACCGGTTGAATTGATAGGTGCGACGCCCGAGGCGATTGACAAAGCCGAAGACCGTTTGAAGTTCAAAGACGCCATGACCAAAATCGGTCTGGGTTCGGCTCGCTCCGGCATTGCCCACAGTTTGGATGAAGCTTGGGCGGTACAAAAAACCGTGGGCTTTCCCGTTGTTATTCGCCCGAGTTTCACCCTGGGCGGCACCGGCGGCGGCATTGCCTACAACCCGGAAGAATTTGAAGTCATTTGCAAGCGCGGTCTGGAAGCCTCGCCGACCAGTGAATTGTTGATTGAAGAATCTTTGCTCGGCTGGAAAGAGTACGAGATGGAAGTGGTGCGCGACAAGGCGGACAACTGCATCATTGTGTGCTCTATCGAAAATCTGGATCCCATGGGTGTGCACACCGGCGATTCCATCACCGTGGCCCCTGCCCAGACCTTGACCGACAAGGAATACCAAATCCTGCGCAACGCCAGCTTGGCTGTGCTTCGTGAAATCGGTGTGGACACAGGCGGCTCTAATGTCCAGTTCTCCATCAACCCGGCGGACGGCCGCATGGTGGTCATTGAAATGAACCCGCGCGTCTCGCGCTCGTCTGCGCTGGCGTCCAAAGCCACGGGTTTTCCGATCGCCAAAGTGGCGGCCAAACTCGCGGTCGGCTTCACGCTGGACGAATTGCGCAACGACATCACGGGCGGTGCCACGCCCGCGAGTTTTGAGCCCAGTATTGATTACGTGGTCACCAAAATCCCGCGCTTTGCTTTTGAAAAATTTCCAACAGCCGACAGCCGCTTGACCACTCAAATGAAGTCTGTCGGAGAAGTCATGGCCATAGGCCGTACCTTTCAGGAGTCATTCCAAAAGGCTTTGCGCGGACTGGAGGTCGGCGTTGACGGCATGAACGAAAAAACCCAGGACCGCGAGGTGCTGGAAAAAGAACTCGGCGCGCCCGGCCCCGAGCGCATTTGGTATGTGGGCGATGCTTTTGCCATGGGCATGAGCGTGGATGAAGTGCATGCGCTCACCCGCATAGACCCTTGGTTTTTGGTGCAGATCGAGGACATAGTCAAGATCGAGCTTGAGCTTGAAACACATCAACTCGCTGACATCACCGCAGGCGAGCTGCGTTTGTTAAAACAAAAAGGTTTTTCCGACCGTCGCCTGGCCAGGCAATTGAAAACCACTGAAAAAGCCGTGCGCGAAGCCCGCCGGGCCTTGGGCGTGCGCCCGGTCTTCAAACGCGTAGACACTTGCGCGGCCGAATTTGCAACCAATACCGCTTACATGTATTCCACTTACGAGCAGGAATGCGAAGCAGCCCCCACACAGCGCAAAAAAATCATGGTGCTCGGCGGCGGCCCCAACCGTATCGGTCAAGGCATTGAATTCGATTACTGCTGTGTGCACGCGGCCTTGGCCATGCGCGAAGACGGCTATGAAACCATCATGGTCAATTGCAACCCCGAAACCGTGTCCACCGACTACGACACCAGCGACCGGCTTTACTTTGAGCCTTTGACGCTGGAGGACGTGCTTGAAATCGTCGACAAAGAACAACCCCTGGGCGTGATCGTTCAATACGGCGGCCAAACGCCTTTGAAGCTGGCGCTGGGTCTGGAAGCAGAGGGCGTGCCCATCATCGGTACCAGCCCTGACATGATCGATGCCGCCGAAGACCGCGAGCGGTTTCAGCAATTGCTTCACACCCTGGGTTTGCGTCAACCGCCGAATGCCACTGCCAGAACCGAAGAAGAAGCTTTAGACAAGGCCAAAGAACTCGGTTATCCCTTGGTGGTGCGCCCTAGCTATGTGTTGGGTGGCCGTGCCATGGAAATCGTGCACGAGCAGCGCGACCTGGAGCGATACATGCGCGAGGCGGTCAAAGTCAGCCACGAGTCGCCGGTGTTGTTGGACCGTTTTTTGAACGACGCTATCGAATGCGATGTCGACGCCATTTGCGACGGCCAACAGGTATTCATCGGCGGTGTCATGGAGCATATCGAGCAAGCCGGTGTGCACAGCGGCGACTCCGCGTGTTCGCTGCCGCCGTATTCACTGTCCGATACAACCATTGCTGAGTTGAAGCGCCAGACCACTGAAATGGCCCACGGCCTCAAAGTGGTCGGTCTGATGAACGTGCAGTTCGCTATCCAAAAACTCGATGGCCAGGATGTGATTTATGTGCTCGAGGTCAATCCCCGCGCCAGTCGCACCGTGCCTTTTGTCAGCAAAGCCACCGGCATTCAACTGGCCAAGGTGGCTGCACGTTGCATGGTCGGACAAAGCCTGGCGTCTCAAGGCATTAACCGCGAAGTGCATCCGCCTTATTTCAGTGTCAAGGAAGCGGTGTTTCCGTTTGTGAAATTCCCCGGCGTCGACACCATACTCGGGCCCGAGATGAAATCCACCGGCGAAGTCATGGGGGTGGGACTGACCTTCGGCGAAGCATTTGTCAAAAGCCAGTTGGGTGCAGGCACCAAACTGCCGCGCCCGACAGATGCCGTCCGCAAAGTGTTTCTTACAGTGAAAAATGCCGACAAGGTGCGTGCGGTTGAAGTGGCACGACGCTTGGCTGCTTACGGCTTTGAACTGGTGGCCACCAAAGGCACAGCAGCGGCTATACATGCGGCGGGCATACAGGTGGTAGCGGTCAACAAAGTCACCGAAGGCCGGCCGCACGTGGTCGACATGATCAAGAACAACGAAATCGCACTGGTCATCAATACCGTCGAAGAGCGGCGCAATGCCATCGCAGATTCACGCCAGATTCGTATTTCATCCTTGCTGGCCCGAGTCACCACATTCACCACGATTGCAGGCGCAGAAGCAGCCGTCGAGGGCATGAAATACCTGGACAATCTAGACGTTTATTCATTGCAGGATTTGCACCTTCAACTGCAAGCCTGATTTTCAACCTGTTCATACCTGCCATGGCCACCATTCCCATCACCAAAGTCGGCGCTGAAAAGCTCAAACAAGAATTGCATACCTTGAAAACGGTAGACCGGCCTTGGGTGATCAACGCCATCGCCGAGGCGCGTGCCCAAGGCGATTTGAGCGAAAACGCCGAATACGATGCCGCCAAAGACCGTCAAGGTTTCATTGAAGGTCGAATCCAGGAAATCGAAAGCAAACTGTCCATGTCGCAAATCATTGACCCGGCGTCTTTGGATGCGGCTGGCAGGGTTGTGTTCGGCGCAACGGTGGAACTCGAGGATGAAGCCTCCGGCGATCGCGTCACCTACCAGATCGTCGGAGAAGATGAAGCCGATTTGAAACTCGGCTTGATCAATATCAGCAGCCCGATTGCCCGGGCCTTGATAGGCAAAGAAGAGGGCGATGTCGCCAGTGTTCAAGCGCCGGGCGGCGTCAAACAATACGAAATCATCAAGGTTTCTTATATTTGATTTTTCTTCTTGACTGATTTTTGTTTGGGCTTGGCGCGTTTGACTTGGCCACCTGCGGCCAAACGCTGGTTGCCCAAAATCGTCACCCGCTTCATTTCAGGGCGTTGACCGCCTCGACTGCTGTACTTCAGGACTTTGAACTCGCGCGGGCCGGGCATTTTGTCCGGGTCTTGTTTTTTTTCTTTTTCAGCTGGCGGGCGCCACAGCACCAGCAACTTGCCTATGTGTTGAATCGGCGCGGCGTTGAGTTGATCGGCCAATGTCTGAAACATCAGCTCTCTTTGTGCGCGGTCGTCGCCGAGCACTCGGATTTTGATCAAGCCATGGACATTGAGCGCCAATTCGGTTTCTTTGATGACAGCAGCACTCAGGCCGTCGTTACCGATCATGACCACAGGGTCAAGATGGTGCGCAGCAGCGCGGTGAACTTTGCGTTCAGCAGGGGTCAGTTGGATAGCAGGCATACGGGTATTATCTTCCTACACAGAGGGTGTTGAATTGAAAGTCAAAAC
>CANGCZ010000013.1 GCA_947452325.1 Comamonadaceae bacterium
ACATCGCCCGCAGTGGCCGGCCCGGCCCTGTGGTGGTCGACATACCCAAGGATGTGTCTTTCAAAAGAACCATGTACGCCGGTTACCCAGCAACGGTGGAGATGCGCTCTTACAACCCGGTGCGCAAAGGTCATTCCGGTCAAATTCGCAAAGCATTGCAGTTGTTGTTGGGCGCTAAGCGGCCTTTCATTTACACCGGCGGCGGCGTATTGATGAGCGAGGCTTCGGCTGAACTGCGCCAACTCGTTGACATGCTGGGCTTTCCCTGCACCAATACCTTGATGGGCTTGGGCGCTTACCCGGCCAGCGACCGCAAATTCCTGGGCATGCTGGGTATGCATGGCACTGTCGAAGCCAATAACGCCATGCAAAACTGCGATGTGCTGTTGGCAGTCGGCGCGCGCTTTGACGACCGCGTCATCGGCAATCCCAAACACTTCGCCCAAAACGAGCGCAAGATCATTCACATAGACATTGACCCCTCAAGCATTTCCAAGCGGGTCAAGGTTGACATTCCTATCGTCGGCGATGTCAAAGACGTATTGACCGAAATGATCGGCATGCTCAATGAAACACCGGCCAAGCCCGATCCCAAATCTCTGGCGGCCTGGTGGGAAACCATTGAAGCCTGGCGCTCGCGCGATTGTTTGAAATACGACCGCCACAACACCGAGGTCATCAAACCGCAGTACGTGATAGAGACCTTGTGGAACATGACCAAGGACGTTGAGGCCTACGTCACGTCTGATGTGGGTCAGCATCAGATGTGGGCTGCTCAGTATTACCGTTTTGACCAGCCGCGTCGCTGGATCAACTCGGGCGGTCTGGGCACCATGGGCGTGGGCATTCCTTACGCCATGGGCATCAAGCTGGCCAAGCCCGACAGCGAGGTGTATTGCGTCACCGGCGAAGGTTCGGTGCAAATGTGTATTCAAGAGTTATCCACTTGTTTGCAATACAACACACCCATCAAAATTCTTTCTCTGAACAACCGTTACCTCGGCATGGTCCGCCAATGGCAGGAAGTGGAATACGAAGGCCGTTACAGCCACAGTTACATGGACGCGCTGCCGGATTTTGTGAAGCTTGCGCAGGCTTACGGACACGTTGGCATGTTGATTGAACGTCCTGAGGATGTGGAGCCCGCTTTGCGCGAAGCTCGCAAACTCAAAGACAGAACCGTGTTCATGGATTTCCGGACCGATCAGACAGAAAACGTCTTCCCCATGGTGCAAGCCGGCAAAGGCATCACCGAAATGTTGCTGGGCAGCGAAGACCTTTGATGCCCGCCTTCAATCAACTTATTTTTTGACGAATCTATTGTCCGTCGAGCCGCCGGGTTACCGCCAGGCGGGGAGGGCGGCGAAAAGAGGAATCCCTATCCATGAAACACATCATTGCAGTATTGTTAGAAAACGAACCCGGTGCTTTGTCCCGGGTGGTCGGACTGTTTTCAGCACGAGGCTACAACATCGAATCGCTGACGGTTGCTCCCACCGAAGACCCCAGTTTGTCGCGCATGACTTTGCAGACATCGGGCTCGGATGACGTGATTGAACAAATCACCAAGCACTTGAACCGCCTGATTGAAGTCGTCAAAGTGGTCGACCTGACAGAAGGCGCTTACACCGAGCGCGAATTGATGATGGTCAAGGTGCGCGCGGTCGGCAAAGAGCGCGAAGAAATGAAACGCATGGCAGACATTTTCAGAGGCCGCATCATTGATGTGACCGATAAAAGCTACACCATTGAGTTGACCGGCGATGTATCTAAAAACGATGCTTTTTTGGAAGCCATCGAACGCAGCGCCATATTGGAAACAGTGCGCACCGGCGCCAGCGGCATAGGCCGCGGCGAGCGCGTGTTGCGGGTTTGAATTGAAACAACATTTAAGGAGAGAGCCATGAAAGTTTATTACGACAAAGACTGTGACTTGAGCCTGATCAAAGGCAAAACCGTGGCCATCATCGGCTACGGCTCACAAGGTCACGCCCATGCACAAAATCTGAACGACAGCGGCGTCAAAGTGGTGGTGGGCTTGCGCAAAGGCGGCGCTTCCTGGGACAAAGTCGGCAAAGCCGGTTTGACCGTGATGGAAGTCAATGACGCGGTCAAAGCCGCCGATGTCGTCATGGTTTTGTTGCCTGATGAGCAAATAGCCGAGGTCTACAACAACAATATCGCGCCGCACATGAAACAAGGCGCTTCATTGGCTTTCGCCCACGGCTTCAATGTGCATTACAACCAAGTGGTGCCTCGCGCCGACTTGGATGTGTGGATGGTTGCCCCCAAGGCGCCCGGCCACACCGTTCGTTCCACCTACGCGCAAGGCGGTGGTGTGCCTCATCTGGTGGCCATCCACCAGGACAAATCCGGCAAAGCCCGTGACCTGGCTCTCAGCTACGCCATGGCCAATGGCGGCGGCAAGGCCGGCATCATTGAAACCAATTTCCGCGAAGAAACCGAAACCGATTTGTTCGGTGAGCAAACCGTGTTGTGCGGCGGAGCGGTTGAGCTCATCAAAATGGGTTATGAAACTTTGGTCGAAGCCGGTTATGCACCTGAAATGGCGTATTTCGAATGCCTGCATGAATTGAAGTTGATCGTGGACTTGATTTACGAAGGCGGCATCGCCAACATGAATTACTCCATCTCCAACAACGCCGAGTACGGTGAATACGTGACCGGTCCTGAAGTGATTAACGAAGAATCACGCGCTGCCATGCGCAATGCCTTAAAGCGCATTCAAACCGGTGAATACGCCAAGATGTTCATTTTGGAAGGCCGCACCGGCTATCCCAGCATGACTGCGCGCCGCCGTTTGACCGCCGACCACTCCATCGAGAAAGTCGGCTCACAACTGCGCGCCATGATGCCTTGGATCGCCAAGAACAAATTGGTCGACCAGAGCCGTAACTGATGAACTACCCGCACCCTTTGCTGGCGCGAGAAGGCTGGCCTTTCATCGGGCTGGCCGCAGTTGCCTCATTGCTGTTGACGCTGCTATGGGGCTGGCAAGCGGCTTTACCGGCTTACATCGTGTTGGTGTTTGTCGTTCAGTTTTTTCGTGATCCACCCCGGGCCATCCCGGATGTGGCCAATGCCGTGCTGTCGCCCGCCGACGGCCGCATAGTCAAGATCGAAAAAGTGCGCGACCCGTATGCTGACCGCGATGCCTTGTTGGTCAGCGTGTTCATGAACGTGTTCAATGTTCACAGCAACCGCGCCAGCGTCAACGGGCGGGTGCGGGCGGTGCATTATTTTCCCGGCCTGTTTGTGAATGCGGATCTGGACAAAGCCTCGACGGAAAATGAGCGAAATGCAGTCATCATTGATGCCAATGTCAATGGCGAGAACCAAGTCGTCACCCTGGTTCAAGTGGCGGGTTTGATTGCCCGTCGCATTCTGTGCTACGTGCATCCCGGCGATGCGCTGGAAAAAGGCCAGCGCTACGGCTTTATCCGCTTTGGTTCGCGTGTCGATGTTTACCTGCCCTTGACCGCGGTGGTTTGCGTCGCTCCCGGCGACGTGGTGTCAGCCACCAGCACGGTGTTGGCCACCTTGTAAAGCCATGAACCCCCAAGAGCACAGCGAACACGCAGAGGAAGTGCCCAGCCGTTTGCGCAAGGGCATTTATGTATTGCCCAATTTGTTCACACTCGCTGCTTTGTTTGGCGGTTTTTATGCCATCGTCATGGCCATGAATAACCAGTATGAAGCTTCTGCCATCGGCGTGTTCGCTGCCATGGTGCTCGATAGCCTGGATGGACGTGTCGCTCGCATGACCAACACCCAATCGGCGTTCGGGGCGCAAATGGATTCTTTGGCCGACATGGTGTCCTTTGGCGCGGCACCGGCCCTGATCAGTTACGAGTGGGCGCTCAAAGATCTGGGGCGTTGGGGCTGGTTCGCCGCTTTTGTGTATTGCGCTTGTGCGGCGCTGCGACTGGCCCGCTTTAACGTCAATACCTCGGTGGTCGACAAACGTTTTTTTCAAGGGCTGCCTTCGCCGGCTGCCGCCGCGCTGGTCATGGGCTTTGTTTGGCTGGTCACGGTACTAGACATCAACAAGGCTGACATGGGCTGGCTGATTTTTGCTCTCAGCTTGTATGCGGGCTTGACCATGGTCAGCAACGTGCCTTTTTACAGTTTCAAAGATTTCCGTATGCGCAAAAGCGTGCCTTTTGCGGTCATTGTGTCTATTGCCCTGATCATTGCCGTGATCAACATCCATCCGCCTATCGTGTTGTTTTCTTTGTTCATGGCCTATGGTTTCAGCGGCTACGCCGTGTATGCCTGGCGACGCGCCAAAGGCCTGCCCACCAGCGTGATCAGTACCTCCACTGACGAGCCCGATGAGAAAGGCCTGCATTAAGGAGTCTTTTTCTTTATGCTACATTCCGCTCATGACCCATTTGCTCAACACACTGCTACTAGGCTCTCAAGGGCCCGGACAGTAACGCTTGCGCGATTGTTTTCAAGGCCCGTATGCACCCGCAACGGGCCTTTTGTTTTGGTACTTTGCAGGTGGAGCGGTGGCTAACCACACAGGAGTTGATTGATGAGCGACCATTTGATTATTTTTGACACCACTTTGCGCGATGGCGAGCAATCCCCGGGCGCGTCGATGACGCGGGATGAAAAATTACGCATAGCCAGACAACTGGAAAGACTGCGTGTGGATGTGATCGAGGCCGGTTTTGCGGCCAGCTCAGAGGGTGATTTTCAAGCGGTCAAAGCCATTGCCAACGCCATCACCGAATCCACTGTCTGCTCATTGTCACGCGCGAACGACCGTGATATTTCGCGTGCCGCCGAGGCGCTCAAAGGCGCCAAACGTTCGCGCATACACACCTTCATCGCCACTTCAGCTTTGCACATGGAAAAGAAGTTGCGCATGACTCCGGATCAGGTGTTCGAGCAAGCCCGGCAGTCCGTGCGTTTTGCCCGCAACCTGGTGTCTGACGTCGAATTCAGCCCGGAAGACGGTTACCGCAGCGACATGGACTTTTTATGCCGCGTCATCGAAGCCGTGATCGCTGAAGGGGCAACCACCATCAATGTGCCCGACACGGTCGGGTATGCAGTGCCGGAGTTGTACGGCAACTTCATCAAAACCCTGCGCGAGCGCATCCCCAATTCAGACAAAGCCATCTGGTCCGTGCATTGCCACAACGACTTGGGCATGGCGGTGGCCAATTCTTTGGCCGGTGTGCAAATCGGCGGCGCCCGACAGGTGGAGTGCACCATCAATGGCTTGGGTGAGCGCGCGGGCAATTGTTCGCTCGAAGAAATTGTGATGGCGGTGAAAACCCGCAAAGATTACTTCGGTTTGACCTTGGGCGTAGAGACCCAGCACATTCTGGCAGCCAGTCGCATGGTCAGCCAGACCACGGGTTTTGTGGTGCAACCGAACAAGGCGGTGGTCGGCGCGAATGCGTTTGCCCATGCATCCGGCATACACCAGGACGGTGTGTTGAAAGCACGCGATACCTACGAAATCATGCGCGCTGAAGATGTGGGTTGGAGCGCCAACAAAATCGTGCTGGGCAAATTGAGCGGGCGCAACGCCTTCAAACAGCGTTTGCAGGAGTTGGGTGTCGAACTCGACAGCGAAGCCGAAACCAATGCGGCATTCACGCGCTTCAAAGAATTGGCAGACCGCAAAAGCGAAATTTTTGACGAAGACATACTCGCCTTGGTCAGCGAAGAAAGCGTGTCACACGACGATGATGTGTTCACTTTCGTCAAACTGTCTCAGCGCAGCGAGACCGGCGAGCAACCGCATGCTTCTATTGTTTTCACTGATGCAGGCAAAGAGGTGTCGTGTGAATCCGGCGGCAACGGACCGGTCGATGCCTCGCTCAAGGCAATAGAAAAACACGTGCAAAGCGGTGCGGAAATGGTGTTGTATTCGGTCAACGCCATCAGCGGTTCGACTGAAAGTCAGGGCGAAGTCACCGTGCGCTTGCAAAACAACGGTCGAATCGTCAACGGCGTGGGATCAGACCCGGACATCGTGGTGGCTTCGGCCAAAGCTTATCTGAGTGCTTTGAATAAATTGCAAAGCAAAGCCGAGCGCGTCGCAGCCCAGGGTTGAATTCTTTTGAATTCATCGTAAACCCTGAGTGCTTTAAAAATGACATGCAAGTCTTTGATATTGCCAGATTTTTCAAATAGGCTTAAACTCAGGTGAATTGGGTCTCACACCTGACAAGGACAGTCTTTTGAAAATTTTTCGCCTCCACCACATGATTGTTGCCGCCACGGCATTGAGCTTGGCGCTGTTTTCAACCGCCTCATTGGCGCGCCCGCACTCTGTTGCAGGCAAGAAGGCCGCGGTCAAAATGACCAGCTCCCGCAAAAAAGCCAAGCTGCGCGCCCGGGTTGAAGCACCTGTCCGGCCCTCCTTTGGCAAGATCGCCGGCCTGCACGCCAGCACCGACGAGTTGTCACTCAAATCCAGCGTTGCCTATGTCATTGACCAAGACACACAAGAAGTCTTGCTCAGCAAAAATGACAATGCCATTCTTCCGATTGCTTCCATCACCAAACTGATGACGGGCCTGGTGATTCGCGAATCCAATCTCACCATGGACGAACCCATTACCATCACCAGTGAAGATGTGGACACCGAAAAAGGCAGCAGTTCGCGCTTGCGTCCGGGCACCACTCTGACACGCGGCGAATTGCTTCATCTGGCTCTCATGTCCAGTGAAAACCGTGCCGCCCACGCGCTCGGACGTACCTTCCCGCAAGGTTTAAGCGCATTCGTCACCCAGATGAACAACAAGGCCAAACAACTGGGTATGAGCGACACCAATTACGCAGAACCCACCGGTTTATCCAGCAAAAACCAGTCTTCTGCCAAAGACTTGGCCACCTTGGTTGCTTATGCGGCCAATGACCCGATGCTGCGCGAATTGACCACCTCCGGCGGTACTGCGGTCGAGGTCGGCAACCACACTTTGAAGTACCGTTCGACCAACCGTTTGGTGACCAATCCCCAATGGAACATCGATTTGCAAAAAACCGGCTACATCTCTGAAGCCGGTCAATGCCTGGTGATGCAAGCCAAAATCGCCGGTCGCAAACTGGTCATGGTGTTTTTAGATTCAGCCGGTAAATTCAGTCGCATCGCAGACGCCGAGCGTGTGCGCCGTTGGGTAGAACTGCGTCACCCGGCGCAGCCACAAACCTGAAACCGCCTCAGTCGCAGACTGCAAGTCAGTCTGCGGTGAATCCCAGTGAATGCGATATGTGACTGGCCGTGGTTTGAAGTTTGGCCAGCCAGCCTTCATCCAACCGGTCTGCCGGCGCTGAGATAGACAAGCCTGCAATCAACTTACCCTGGTCGTCATAAATACCTGCGGCCATGCAGCGCACCCCGAGTTCCAGCTCTTCGTTATCTCTGGCAAAACCGTTTTGGCGCACTTTGGCTAATTCCTTTTCCAGCGCAGCTAATTGTGTGATGCTGTTGCGGGTGTGTCCGCTCAAACCGGTTTTGGTGGCATAAGCCCGCACCCGTGCAGCCTCATCTGCCGCCAGAAACAATTTGCCCACCGAGGTCAGATGCAAAGGCGCCCGCCCGCCTATGGCGCGAACCACTTGCATGCCTGAGCGCTCGCTGTAAGCGCGTTCCACGTAAACAATCTCATCGGCTTGGCGCACGCTCAGGTTCACCGGTTGCTGAATCATTTGATGCAATTCGCGCATGGGTTTGAGCGCGACATCGCGCACATTCAGTCGGGCTTTGACGAAATTACCCAGCTCCAGCAAGCGCATGCCCAAGCGGTAATGGCCTGGCTCCGGTCTATCAACAAACCGACCGCTGACCAGGTCGTTCAAAATACGGTGAGCAGTCGACGGGTGAAGACCTGTTTTTTCGCTGATGTCTTTGAGCGTGGTCGTGCCTTCTCTGGAAGCCAGCTCATTCATCAAGGTGAACATCCTCTCCAGTACCTGTATGGAGGGGGTGCGAGTTACATCGTCATCAGAATTTCGCATGACGGGATTTTAAACCCCTGGGTTTCAGGCTTCACGCCACTGACCGTCGATCAGTAATTGGTGAGGATTGAACAAAGCCTTGTAATTCATTTTCGGACTTTGCGCTATCCAATAACCAAGGTAAACATAAGGCAGGCCAAGCCGTCTGGCTTGGTCGATTTGCCACAGCACGCAAAAAGTGCCCAGGCCTGAATTGGCTTGCGGGTCAAAAAACGTATACACCGCAGACAAACCGTCATTGAGCACATCCAGGATAGACACCATGCGCAACCTGCCGGGGCAACCGTCCTGCAAGGGCGGATCGCGGAATTCGACCAAACGCGAATTGACTCGGCTTTGCAGTAAAAACTGGGTGTATTGCTCAACGCTGTCTTGGTCCATGCCGCCGCCAGCGTGTCTGCCGGTCTGGTATTTCAAGTACAAATCGTAATGCTCGGGAACGTAGGTCAATTCGCAAATCTGGGCCGTCAAAGTCGAATGTTGTTTCACGGTGCGGCGCTGGCTGCGGTTAGGCTGGAATTGATCAGCCGCTATGCGCAATGGCACACAGGCCCGGCAGCCGTCGCAGTAAGGCCGGTAAGTGAACAATCCACTGCGCCTGAAGCCTTTGGCCACCAGTTCTGAGTAGGTATCGTTGTGAATCAGGTGGCTGGGGGTGGCGACCTGTGACCTGGCTTGTCTGTCGTCTAGGTAGCTGCAAGGGTAGGGCGCAGTGGCGTAAAACTGCAAAGTTTGAAGCGGTAAATCCTTGAGATGGGTCACGTTCAGCTGCTTTGATTCACTATCTGATCCCAGTATATAGGCTGGTATTCCCACTGCATGGGTGCCAGGGTCTTTGCCTGTGACAAAGTCGCCAGAAAGTCTCGCCTGCTGATTTCACGCGCGCCCAGGCTGGCCAGATGCGCTGTTTTTTGCTGGCAATCCACCCATTGGACTTGGTGCGCTCGGCAAAAGGCGATCAAGCCGGCCAGCGCCAGTTTGGAGCCGTTGCTCTGCAAACTGAACATGGATTCGCCGAACACCGCCTGACCCAGAGCAATGCAATACAAGCCACCGGCCAGACGCCCGTCCACCCAGGCTTCCACGCTGTGTGCATAGCCCGCCTTGTGAAGTTGCACGTAAGCCCGCACCATGTCCTTGACGATCCATGTGCCCGATTGTCCGGGGCGAGGCGAGCGCGCGCAGTGCTGTATCACCGCTTCAAAATCATGGTTCATGCGGATTTCCAGCGAACCAATCGCCAGCAAGTGCAGCAGAATTTTGCGCATCGAACGGTGAAGTTTGAATTCATCACAATGCAACACCATGCGCGGATCGGTGCACCACCACATCACCGGCTGACCGTCGCTGTACCAGGGAAAACAACCTTGGCCGTAGGCTTGCAACAGGCGGGAAACAGCCAGACCGCCGCCTATGGCCAGCAGTCCCGGTGCAACCGTGTCCTGACCCCAGGCCAGCTCAGGGGCGGGCAAAGGGTCGGAGACGGACAACTGAATGACCGGCGGTTGTTGCATCACAATAGAGGTAAATTCATCAGCAGATATCCAATCAAGGAGAAGATACACCATGCAAGCACCATCACAGCCTTTGGTGATCACTGAAAACCCGGCGCCTGGCATAGTGCGCCTGGTGCTGAACAAGCCGGACAGTTTCAATGCCTTGTCGACAGACATGCTGCATTCGTTGCAAACGGCCTTGACCACTATCAGCACCGATGCAACTTGCAGGGTGGTCATACTCGCAGCCTTGGGCAAAGCGTTTTCTGCCGGACACGATTTGCGTGAAATGCGCAGCCACCCCGATCAGTCCTATTACACAGAGTTGTTTGCTTTGTGTTCCAAAGTGATGATGCAGATTCAGCAGTTGCCGCAACCGGTGATAGCGCAAGTGCAAGGGATTGCCACGGCGGCCGGTTGCCAGTTGGTCAGCATGTGCGATCTGGCCGTGGCCGCCGACAGCGCCAGATTCGCTGTCTCGGGCATCAATTACGGTTTGTTTTGTTCGACCCCGGGTGTGGGTTTAAGCCGCAGCATGCACCGCAAGCAAGCCATGGAAATGCTGTTGACCGGTGACTTCATAGATGCGCCACTGGCGGTCGAGCGCGGCCTGATCAACCGCAGTGTGCCCGAGGCACAACTGGAAGACACGGTGATCAAGCTGTGCTTAAAGATCAGCGCCAAACCCGAGCCTGCGGTCAGAATGGGAAAAGCGCTGTTTTACAAACAACTGGAAATGGGCATCAGTGCCGCCTACCAATTGGCGGGTCAGACCATGGCTTGCAACATGATGGATGACACGGCGCAGGAAGGTTTTCAGGCTTTTCTGGACAAGCGCAAACCCTCTTGGAGTGCGCAGGACTGATCAGTGCGGGTTTTCAAAAAAGACGATATTTGAATAATTGCTGATTTCGAAGTAGACCTTTTTTTCATTCGGGTCGACTTGCATGTTGAGATTTTCATCCAGGTAGCCGTAACCATAACGGTATTCGCGCGGTTTGCCATCGTCTGTGCCCAGCGCGGTGCTGAGTTTGTCCACTTTCAAAAAGCGGCGCACCAGTTTGTCGCCTGCATAAATTTCCAGCACACCGTCGGTGCCGGTCCAATTTTGGATACCGCGTCCGATTTTGTTTTGCTGTTCTTGTGTGCAGCCGCCAAGCATCAAGCCCGACAACAACAAAGACAACAGCGACAGGCTGGCAATAGGTTTTTTTTTCATGGGCTAGGCCGGTTGGTTATCAGGGTTTGGCATCGCCGGCATCCGGGATCTCGGCTTTTTTGTCCCAGAACACAGCTTTTTCCGGAAACAGCCAGCGTATACCGCCGCGCGGGTCTGCCACATCGCCCTTGAAGCGGGGAATCAAGTGCATATTGGTGTGCATCACGGTCTGACCTGCGGCAAAACCTTCGTTGACACCAACATTAAAACCTTGCGGTTGGTGTTCTTCTTGAAGTTTGTTTTTGACACGCATCATCAAGGCCATCATGTCTTCGCGTTCCTGGTTGGTCAGATCGAAAAACGATGCGGTGTGACGGCGCGGAATGATCAGCGTGTGGCCTGGAGAAACGGGGAAGACATCGTTGAAGGCGATTGACAAAGCGCTTTCATCAATGATGCGGGCCGCAGCCAGCGAGCAGTAAGTGCATGTGATTGGTTTGTCCATGAGAAATTATGCGCCAAGTCGCGGTGCACTGGCATGCTGATATGCTTGATCAAAAGTATCGGTTTAGATTGTCAAATGACCGGTTACTCGGAGTCTGTATTCAATTCGAGGAAAACAATGGGCGATTACACAAACATGTCGGGTTATTACGACCTAATCATGACATCCGGCTATTATGATTATCCCAAAATAGTCAATGAACTGCTTGCCGGGGCAGATTTCCACCAAGTGCTTGAAATCGGATGTGGCACCGGCTTGATACTTGAAGAGCTGGCCAGCAGAAAAAAAGACATCGCCATCACCGGATTTGATTTGACCGAAGCCATGCTGGCCATTGCCGATCAACGTCTGCACGATTTCAGCAATGTGCAACTCAAGCACCAAAACGTCACTGCGCTTTCTTTGCCCGGACAATATGACCTGGCTTTTTCGTATGGCGGTGTTTGGTACTTTGTCATGGATGGAGTGAACGAGCCGTTTCTGGTCAGCCATATTTACGATGCACAAGCCAACCTGGACGGGTTTGCCAAAGTGGCAAAACATATACAGTCGCAAGGTCGATTGCTGTTAGGTGTTCAAGGGCCGCATCGCGATTACCAAAGTCCGATCCCCAATGGCTATGTGTATTCGCAAACCATACAACCGATTGAGCACGGATTCACCAAGCATTATTTTTTACACGATGGCGATAAAAAATTAATGGAACAGCGGATTGATTACAGGACCTATTCGTTCGCTGAAGCTTTGGATATGCTGGCATCCTTCGGCTTTCAATACCAAGCGCCCACCCAGGACTTGCCGCAGTTTCAGAGCTTTGTGAAGGCATGAGCAGCAAACCCGCACTGGCCTTCATAGGCGTGGGCAACATGGGCAACCCCATGGCGCTCAATTTGGTCAAAGCCGGTTATGCCTTGACCGTGTTCGACATTGATGCAGAGAAAACCCGCAATTTGCAGGCCGCAGGCGCGCTGGTGGCTGACAGTTTGAAAACTGCGGTGCATAACGCTGATGTCGTCATGGTCTCTTTGCCCGGACCGCCGCAGGTCGCCCAAGTCATGCTCGGCGACGCTGGTGTGCTGGCGCATTTAAAGCCCGGCACGACAGTGATAGACACCACCACAAGCTCTGTGGAACTGATCAAGCAATTGGTTGATGTCTCAACGCAAAAACACATTGACTATCTGGAAGCGCCTGTGACGAATGCGGTGGATTTCGCTGCACTGGGTAAGTTGTCTATTTTTGTGGGCGGTTCATTGGCTGCATTTGAAAAGCACAAGCCGATTTTCGAGGTGATAGGTGAAAAAATATTCCATGTCGGCAAAGCCGGCAACGGCGCCACGGTGAAATTGTTGACCAATCTTTTATGGTTTGTCAGTGCTGCCACCATGGGTGAAGCTTTGATGCTGGGCGCCAAGGCAGACATACCGTTGAACACCGTGTGGGAAGCCATCAAGTCCAGCGCCGGTAACAGTTGGGTGGCAGAGCACGATGTGCCCTCCATCTTCGCCGGGCATTACGACCCGAGTTTTTCATTGGCCTTGTGTTGCAAAGATTTGGGCTTGATCAATGACATAGCGCACTCGCAAGGCTATAGTTTGCCCATGGGTTCGCATGCATTGGCATTGTTTGAAAAAGCCAAATCTGTTTACGGCGCAGACGCCGCAGAGTTGCATGTGGTCAAGTTACTCGAAGACCAGGTCGGTCATTACCTCAGGCCAACGGACAACGCCAAGAGTTAGCTATGAAGCAACAGCAACTGATGAAGGAAGCGCATTTGCACATGCCGCAAGGCGTGGCAGAAAACTACCGTTATTGGGGCGACGATCGCACATTGTTTGTGCAACACGCCAAAGGCTGCCGTTTGACCGACAGCGATGGCAAAATTTATGTGGATTTCCGTCTAGGCTACGGCCCCATCATTCTGGGCTACCAGGACGACCGCGTCGATGACGCCGTCATCCGTCAGATCAAGCAGTCGGGCACGCTGACCGGTTTCGCCACTGCGCTGGACACCGAAGTGGTCAAGCAAATCAAGGCCATGTGTCCGCACATAGACAAAATGCGTTTCGCCAATTCCGGCACCGAGGCGGTGATGGGAGCGGTTCGCACCGCCAGAGGCTTCACAGGACGCGAGCGCATCGTCTTGGTAGAAGGCAGTTTTCACGGCTTGTATGACGAATTGATGTGGAAGTCAGACATTGAAAACTGGCAGACCACAGACAAACACGCGCCCCCAGTGATTCCTTTCGGTGCAGGTATTCCGGCCAAAACCAGAGACCTGGTCGACATCATCGGGCTGAACGACTTTGAGGCGCTTGAACATGTATTCAAACATCGTTCAGATCAACTCGCCTGTGTGCTGCTCGAACCCATCATCGGCAACGCAGGCAGTATTGCTGCAACGCCAGCCTGGCTTCAGCGATTGCGTGACTTGTGCGATCACAACGGCACGCTGTTATTGATTGATGAAGTCAAATCGGGTTTTCGCGTTGCCAAGGGCGGAGCCCAGTCTTTGTACGGTATTTACGCTGATCTCACCACGTATGCCAAAGCCATGGGCAATGGTTACCCGGTGGCGGCCTTCGGCGGGCGCGCAGAAGTGATGGATGTCGTGGGTTCAAACAAAGGCGCGGTAGTGCACGGCGGCACTTACACAGCGAATCTGGTGGGTTTGAGTGCAGCGCATGCCACGCTGGACATTCTTGCAAACACGGATGCATTGAAAACCGTGGATAACGTCGGCATACACATCAAAAACGTATTGTCATCGGTGTTCACCCGCGCTGGCGTCGAGCACGCCTTTGCCGGACCACCCGCCATGCTGGGCATTCATTTCACGCCGCAAGTGCCGCAAACCTACCGCGACTGGCGCAAGACAGACAGTCGTTTGTACAACCTGTTTGCCTGGGAATTGATAGACCGTGGCGTCATGCTTGAACCTGACTCGCGCGAGCCTTGGTTTTTTTGTGAAGCGCATTCTCAAGTGGATATGGGCTGGCTGGAGGATGTGGCCACGCAAGCCCTCAAAGCAGCCCAGGACAAAAGCAAGCTTTAAACAGCCGGGCGCTCTAACAGCCGCGCTATGCGTTAAAGTTTGGATAACATGATCAACGGTATTTTTTATGCGCTATTTGCACACCATGGTCCGGGTCACTGACCTGGATGCTTCACTGAAGTTTTACCGCGATGCCTTGGGGCTTGAAGTGGTGCGGTCCAAAGAATTTCCATCAGGCCGTTTCACGCTGGTGTATTTGGCCGCGCCAGGAGACGGTTCGGCACAAGTCGAATTGACTTACAACTGGGACCCTGAAGTCCTGCAAGGCGGGCGCAATTTTGGTCACCTCGCTTATGCGGTCGACAATATTTACGACACTTGCGAACGTCTTCAACAACACGGCGTGACCATACTCAGACCGCCGCGCGACGGATACATGGCGTTTGTCAGATCCCCCGACAACATCTCTGTTGAATTGCTGCAAGCCGGACAAGCCTTGCCACCGGCCGAGCCGTGGGTCGGTATGCCCAACATCGGGCAATGGTAGTTTTGCTGTGACCGCTGTCACGGGTTCATCGGATCAGGCCAAAGACAACAAGCCGGTTTTTTCGCCCGAGTTGTTGTCGCAGGTCGCGGCACTGCCTTCTTTGCCAGGCGTCTACAGGTACTTTGACCTTGAGGGGCAGGTGCTTTATGTTGGCAAAGCCAATCACCTCAAAAAACGCGTCAGCAGTTATTTTCAAAAGACCCATGACGGCACCCGCATCGGGCACATGGTGTCCAAAATTGCGCGCATGGAAACCACCGTGGTCAGGTCCGAAGCCGAGGCCTTGCTGCTGGAAAACAATTTAATCAAAAGCCTCAAGCCGCGCTACAACATTCTTTTCCGGGACGACAAAAGCTACCCGTATTTGAAGATCACCCGCGCCAGATCAGCAGCACCCGATGCGCTGGGACACCCTTCACCCAAATCCATACCGCGCGTGGTGTATTACCGGGGTGCGGTAGACAAGCAGCACGATTACTTCGGGCCTTATCCCAGCGTGTGGGCCGTGCGCGAAGCCATACAACTGTTACAAAAAGTATTTCGTTTGCGTACTTGCGAAGACACGGTGTTCAGAAACCGCACCCGTCCTTGTTTGTTGCACCAAATCAAACGGTGTTCAGCACCTTGTGTGGGCTTGATCAGCGAACAAGATTACCAACGCGATGTGCAAAGCGCCTGCGAGTTGCTCCAAGGCCGCACCAGTGAAGTGATGAAGTCACTCGAGACCCGCATGATGGCGCATGCAGAAGTATTGGCGTTTGAAGCCGCCGCCGACGTGCGTAACCAGATCAATGCCTTGTCTAAAGTGTTGCACCAGCAATCGGTGGATTCGGTAGACGATAGAGATGTAGATATTTTGGCCGTGCTGGTGCAAGGCGGCAAAGCCTGTGTGAACCTGGCCATGGTCAGAGGCGGCAGGCATTTGGGTGACAGTCCGTATTTTCCGACGCATGTAGACAACGCCGACCCGGTGGAAGTGCTCGAAGCCTTCATCAGCCAGCATTACCTGGAGATTGCCGCGCCGCCCACCTTGATCACCAGCCATGCAGTGGACAAAGGCCTGGTGCGCGCCTTGAGCGAGCAAATCGGTATCAAATTGCACGTGATCCACCAGCCTCGCGAACAACGCAAAGCCTGGCTGGAAATGGCGCAGCAAAATGCGGCCATCAAGCTGACCCGCTTGCTGGCCGAAGAAGGTTCGCAGCAATCGCGCACCCGGGCCTTGATTGATGCGCTGGATCTCGCCCCTGAAGATTTAGATGGTTTCTTGATTGAGTGTTTCGATATTTCTCATACATCTGGTGAGGCAACGCAGGCGTCTTGCGTGGTGTTTCACCACCATCAAATGCAGGCAGCGCAATACCGTCGCTACAACATCGAAGACATCACCGCAGGCGACGACTATGCTGCGATGCGCCAGGTGTTGACGCGTCGCTACAGCAAGCTGGCAGAAGCCGTTCGCGCCGGAGAAGCCAAGTTTCCTGATCTGGTGTTGATCGATGGCGGTAAAGGCCAGATCAGCATGGCCAAAGCGGTATTTGAGGCTTTGGATTTGGATATTTCCAGGCTGGTCGGTGTGGAAAAAGGCGAAGGCCGCAAAGTCGGCTTAGAGGAACTGGTGTTTGCCGATGGAAGACCCAAACTCACGCTGACCCAAGATTCAGCCGCCTTGATGCTGGTGGCGCAAATCCGGGACGAGGCACACCGATTTGCCATCACAGGCATGCGCGCCAAACGCGCCAAGGTCAGAACCGGTGCCAGCAGCCTGGAAGACATCCCCGGCGTCGGTCCGCGCAAGCGTGCCAAATTACTTCAACGTTTTGGCGGTGTGCGCGGCGTGGCCGACGCCAGTGTGCAAGACCTGTGCACGGTGGAAGGCATATCCACAGAACTGGCGCAAGCCATTTACGCAGCGCTGCATTGATTCAAGGTTGAATCACTTCCAGCATCCGGTCAAGCCCGCCGCTGTCAATCGCGATCTTGGCTTGCTGCCTGACCTTGGGCTTGGCCTGATACGCGACTGACAATCCGCACCATTGCATCATGGGTAAATCGTTAGAGCCATCACCTACCGCAATGCATTGGCTGGCCGTGACGCCTAGTTTTTCACTGGTCGCTTGCACCATGTGTTTTTTTTCTTCGCCGTCGCAAATATCACCCCAGTACTGGTCTAGCAAATGACCAGTCAATACACCGTCAACGATTTCCAACTTATTGCTGCGCGTGTCATCTATTGCCAGCATGGTTTGCAGTTTGTCAGTGAAGTAGTCAAAACCGCCGCTGACAATCAAGGTGTGTAGCCCTGCTTGTTGACAAGACGCAATCAGTGGTTTAACGCCCGGATTGAGTTGCAGGCGTTGCTCAAAGACTTGCT